>JAYUYI010000165.1:0-5097 GCA_043752545.1 Thermoleptolyngbya sp. | reverse complement strand
CTATGGGCTTCTCTAGCCCAAGACTCCAGATAAAAAGGCATCTCGCTGAGCGAGATGCCTTTTTATCTGGAGCAACCCCACAATTCCGACTGGAAAAGTGTAGATTCAGGCTTTGATTTTGGTGTATGATAGCTTCCAGCAAGTAAGTCTCGTATTCCGAGCGACGAGCCGTAGTTAAAAGCATCCACGCAGCCATACTGAGTCAAAGGAGCAAATAGGTTAATGGTACTTAAGTCAAAATCCCGGTTATCGCAGCAGTTTTTGGGTTTGGTGTTGGCCGGTGTAGGTCTAAGTGGGGCGATCGCCGCATGCAGCCCTAGCCCCAGCGGTACAGATGTAGCTGGCAGTTCTGCCGCTACATCCAAAGAAACAGTGGAGCTAACCCTGGTTTCGTATGCCGTGACTCAGGCCGCCTACGAGAAAATCATTCCTCAGTTTGTAGCAAAGTGGAAAGCAGAGCAAAATCAAGACGTCGTCATTAATCAAAGCTACGGTGGTTCCGGCTCCCAAACCCGTGCTGTCATTGACGGTCTCGAAGCGGACGTTGTAGCTTTGGCGCTAGCGCTCGATACCCAAAAAATTGAAAAAGCGGGTCTAATTGAACCGGGCTGGGAGAAAGAGCTGCCCAATGAATCTATTGTGCACAAGTCGGTAGCTGTCTTTGTCACCCGTGACGGTAACCCCAAAGGGATTAACAAGTGGGAAGATCTGGCAAAAGATGGAATTAAAATCGTGACAGCAAACCCCAAAACCTCTGGGGGCGCACGCTGGAATTTCCTGGGAGCATGGGGTGCGGTGACCCAAACTGGCGGTACCGATGAACAAGCACTGGCCTTAACCACAAAGCTTTATCAGAATGCTCCAATTTTGGCAAAAGATGCCCGTGAAGCCACCGACATCTTTTTTAAGCAGGGGCAAGGGGATGTGCTGATCAACTACGAAAATGAAGTGCTATTGGCTAAGCAAAAAGGCGAAAATCTGCCCTTTGTGGTGCCCACGGTCAATATTTCTATCGACAACCCGGTTGCTGTGGTGGATCAGAACGTAGACAAACATGGAACCCGAGCAGTAGCCGAAGCGTTTGTCCAGTTTTTGTTTACCCCCGAAGCGCAAGAAGATTTCGCCAAGGTGGGCTTTCGCCCCGTCGAGCCAACGATCGAAGCTAAATACGCATCGCAGTTTGGCAAGGTAGAAAAGCTGTTTACAGTCACTGATCTGGGCGGCTGGAGCGAGATTCAAACGAAGTATTTCGATGATGGAGCCGTGTTTGACCAGATTCAGGCCAAGTTAGGCAAATAATGGTAAGACTGAATTAGTTTTGAGTTTTGAGTTAAGCGGTCAACTCAAAACTCAAAACTTCTTTACATCGGTTTCCCTAAGCAAAGGTTGAACCGTCCTCTTTCTGCATGTCTGCCCTTTTCTCCCTATGACGGCTACTTCACCCAGTCCGATCTCGTCTAAGGCGGATCAATCATTTTGGTATCGCCTGACCCATCTCTCTTTGCCCTGGAAGGTGACTTGGGTATACCTCTCTATCATGCTGGTTTTGCCCTTGGCAGCCATGTTGCTCAAAGCTGCTACGGTTGGCCCCGCCAAGTTCTGGGAAATTGCCACCGATGAAATTGCCCTTTCTACCTATGAGGTAACCTTCGTTACGGCGTTTATTGCCTCTGCCATCAATGGCGTATTTGGCACGCTGATCGCCTGGGTACTGGTGCGATATGACTTTCCAGGGAAGCGGATTGTTGACGCGGCGGTAGATTTACCCTTTGCGCTGCCTACGGCGGTGGCTGGTCTCACCATCGCTTCTGTCTATAGCGACAACGGCTGGATCGGTTCTCTGTTTGTGCCATTAGGAATCAAAATCTCATTTACCCGATTGGGGGTGGGAATGGCAATGCTGTTCATTTCATTGCCATTTGTGGTGCGCACCCTTCAACCGGTGCTGCAAGATCTAGAAAAAGAAACAGAAGAAGCCGCCTGGTGCTTAGGCGCATCCCCTCTACAAACCTTTTTGCTAGTGATTTTGCCGCCATTAATTCCGCCCGTTTTGACTGGGGTGGCATTGGGTTTTGCTCGGGCAGTGGGCGAATATGGCTCGGTAGTCATTGTGGCTGGCAATGTGCCATTTCAAGATTTGATTGCGCCAGTCCTCGTGTTTCAGCGACTCGAACAATATGACTATGCTGGCGCAACAGTAGTAGGCACGGTGCTGCTGCTGATTTCGCTGGTGCTATTAGTTGTGATTAACGTTTTACAGGCTTGGGGGCAACGCTATGACGACCGAGGCTAAATTATCGCTGAGTTACACAAATTCACCCACGCCCAGAACGGCTCCTCGCGCTCAGGGGGCATGGGTTAAGTGGCTATTGATTAGCATCACCATTCTCTACCTGGGTTTAATTTTATTTATCCCCGCACTAAATGTATTTGTAGAAGCATTTAGTGGCGGTGTAGGGCCGTTTTTCGACAACCTCAAATCTCCCGCATTTCTAAACTCGGTGAAGCTGACGGTGATCATTGCCGCGATCGCCGTTCCCCTCAATACCGTATTTGGGCTGTGTGCTGCATGGGCGATCGCCCGCAATCATTTCCCAGGACGCACCTTACTGCTGAGCGTCATTGACCTGCCGTTCGCCATTTCACCCGTGGTCGCAGGTCTAATGTTCGTGCTGCTGTTTGGCCGCAATGGCTGGTTTGGACCAGTTCTAGATACAGCTGGAATCAAGATTATCTTCGCCTTACCCGGCATGGTAATCGTTACCGCCTTCGTGACCATGCCATTTGTCGCTCGTGAGGTCATCCCAGTTTTAGAAGAGATGGGATCTGAACAAGAAGAAGCGGCAAAAACTCTCGGAGCTACCGATTGGCAAACTTTTTGGCGCGTCACGCTGCCGAGTATCCGCTGGGGTCTGCTATACGGGGTAATTTTGACCAACGCGCGCGCCATGGGAGAATTTGGTGCGGTATCGGTCGTCTCTGGCAACATTGCGGGCAAAACCCAAACCATGCCGCTGTTTGTAGAAGAAGCCTATAAACAGTACAAAACGCCGGAAGCTTATTCAGCCGCAGTAATCCTGGCATTATTAGCTGTTGTCACCCTAATTTTAAAAGAGATTGTAGAGCGCAAAAGCCGAATTACTGATGTGTAGGAGTAGGGTTGGGCAACCGTGTTTCAGCAGCCACATTTTATCTAGCCACATTTAAGGAGGCTTAGCATGCTCCCCCCATCCAATCATGACGCCAGGGAACAGAAGGAAGAGCGGGAAACAGCGGATCCTGTTACAGAGCGAACGGTAGATCAATCGACTGAGTCAGATCACCGGGTCACCCAAACTCGCATCCGCTTACGGATTCCCAAGACCTACCATCAAGAGCCTGTGATTTCTCGTCTGGTGTCTCACTATGGCGTAATCGTCAACATTACAGCGGCAATTTTGGGTGCCAATGCTCGCGACGATGGCTGGTTTGATCTAGAGCTACGCGGTCGTGTACCCCAGATTAATAGCGCTTTGACCTACTTAGATGAACTGGATTTGGAAGTCTGGAATAGCCCTGACAGCGAAGACGACGGCTGGTAGAGACGCGATTGATCGCGTCTCTACAGGACGTTTCTGTTGAGCAGACGGCAGCGATCGCCATCCTATGCCATGCCGTTTTCGATCGCCCAGCGAGCTAGCTCTGTGCGATTGTGCAAGCCTGTTTTACCCAGCATATTGCTGACATGGCTTTCGATGGTGCGCTGACTCACATTTAGCTCTTCAGCAATTTCGCGGTTTGCCATACCTCGGGCAACAAACTGCACAACGCGCAGCTCGGTAGGGGTAAGCTCCACATCGAAGGGAACCTGAATTTTAGGCGAATTGTCTAACCCTTTATCTTGCCGCTGAATTAGCCGTGACGCCTGCTTAAGCGATGATTCCACCTGAGCCACTAGCTCTTCCGGTTCAAACGGCTTCACCATGTAGACATCGGCTCCGGTGTTCAGCCCCTTAACCCGATCTTGGCTTTGCCCTTTGGCAGATAGAAACAGTACCGGAATCCAGCTCGTGCGTGGATCTTTCCTCACATGTTCTACCAATGAATAGCCATCCATCTGAGGCATCATCACATCACAGATGATCATGTCTGGCGTGTCTTTTTGCAGCACATCCAGCGCTTCCTGACCGTGTTCTGCGGTAATGACTTCGTATCCGCGAAATTCTAGGTAATCTTTGACCAGCAAAATTAGGTTTGGGTCATCGTCAATCAACAGTAGTCGCTTGTGTTCTCCCACACTGGCTTCCTTTATCATGCTAGGTTACTCGTTATGCCTGAGTTGAGATGAAAACTTGCAGATAATGATATCCAGTGGTTGTAAATAATGTGCATAAAGAGTGTGAAGTTTGACTTTATAGGTAGCATCAAAAAATGACATTGACTGCTTCTAAAGGATGAATCTGGGCGATCGCACCGCACCTTATACTCATCTGCACCAACTAATGCACACCAATAGCGTAATCGAGGGGGTTCACACCTCATTACATCATAACTATGGCGATCGCAATCGTCCGGCAGATTCATCCCCTTTTGGCAAATGTAATGTTTTGTAGCTAGATTGCTTCAGTAGAAACCTTTAGATGTGGCAAGGGATGCACCAAAAATGCATAGTCTTGCACGATTTGATTCCCTACTAAGTGTTCCCTAATAATACGCTCAAGTATCTCAGGGTTCACACTGTGATACCAGACGCCATCGGGATATATCACTAAAATGGGTCCCTGCTGGCATACTCGTAAGCAGTTTGCTTTCGTGCGAAACACGCAAGATGGCCGATCTGCTGTAGGTGTATCTAACCCTAATTGCTTCAGGCGCTGCTTCAAGTAGTTCCATGCTACTAGGCTTTCCTCTTTGCTACAGCACTTAGGTACAGTCTGGTCAGCACAAAGAAAAACATGCCGCTGAATGTGGGGCAATCCTAGCGCCTTGGAGCAAGCTAATAAATTGTCGGATGCCTGGGATGGGGAAGCGGAGGAGGGCATAAAGAAGTATGGGGGTAGGGTATGGTTGAAAGCCTGCTCACCAAACCATCGTACAAGTTGCTAGAAACAGCGCTTC
>JAYUYI010000164.1:0-5108 GCA_043752545.1 Thermoleptolyngbya sp. | reverse complement strand
CACTGTTCTGTGCTGGGTCGAGGGTAAACTCTAGGGGGATGCGGTCTTCGTAGGCGCGCACAACTTTGCGGTAGACCTCATAGCGAGTGGGCAACGTCTGGTTATTGCCTCCAGGTAAGCGAAATGTAACAGCGTAATCGACGCTTTTTCGCAGTTTAGGCGTACCAATCACGTCCTGGCTGCGCTGTTTTGCTTCTAGCTCGTTGACCGTTGGGCGAGGTGGCAATGCGCCCCACCATAGACCTTGATCGTCTGGCCCGGTCACCGCCCCTTCTGGCTGTTGCCCATTTTCATTGACTAACTCAGAGGCCGCAAATTTTTCGATCCGAGGTGGACGCTCTCCGGCTCCACCCCCGGTGCCTTGATAATCTACATGCCAGGTGTAGGTAGTGGTGGCCGATGCCTGGTATTGCTGCGTGGTGGTGCGATCGCAGCTCACAAGAGCAGCGTTCAGCGTCAGGCTGGTCAGCAGCAGAACGGTTTGGTTGAAGCGGGGGAGCGATCGCCAAGCAGCATTCATAAAATAACTAATTTCAAGTCTTTTGATCGTAAGTGTGAAACGTTCAATCGTTGGGTTGTACTCTGGTGAGATTGTGAGCTGACCCACTCATTTTTGCAAGCATCTATCAGATCCAATCGCCAAAATCGATGTCAGCACTTCTCATTTTAGGTTGATTGCGCTGCAAGTCTTCCTTTGGCAGACAGGCAGACTCGTCCAGGCTTAGGTTCTCTCTCTTTTTGAGGGTGCAGACTCTAAATATTGGTTCCCTGGACGAAAATTGCTGTAATTTTGTGGAGTTCAGGATGTATTTTCTTTGAAA
Organism: Thermoleptolyngbya sp.; assembly: GCA_043752545.1. Taxonomy (GTDB): domain Bacteria; phylum Cyanobacteriota; class Cyanobacteriia; order Elainellales; family Elainellaceae; genus CASBQJ01. Next base: position 4,287 of record JAYUYI010000164.1, on the reverse strand, counting down.
CAAGTACTCACAAAAAATATACCTACATTGAGGATTTGTGAATGGCAGAGATTAAGGGTACTTCTGGCAACGATACCCTCACGGGGGGTGGCGGTAACGATACCATCCAAGGGCTAGCCGGAGACGATGAGCTATTTGGGCTGGTGGGAGCCGATCGATTAGACGGCGGTACCGGCAGCGATCGCCTCAGCGGTGGCAAAGGTGCGGATCAATTAATCGGCAGCACCGGAAACGATACCTATGAAATCGATACGACAGGCGATCGGATTGCCGAAAGCAACAGCCAGGGCGTAGATGTTGTTGAATCGTTGATCAGTTTTACCCTTAGCTCTAATTTAGAAAACCTAGAGCTGAAGGGCAGCGGAAACATTAACGGCACAGGCAATGCCTTCAGCAATATCTTGATCGGCAATAGTGGTACCAATGTGCTCAAAGGCTTGGCCGGCAACGATCGTATATTTGGCGGCAACGGCGGCGACGATACGCTAGACGGTGGCCAAGGCCGCGATATCCTCTTGGGTAACACTGGCAACAACACGTTCATAATTGACAATGTGGGCGATCGCATTGAATATGCAGGCTCTGGAGTGGATACCGTCCGCTCCGAGGTGAGTTTTGTACTGTCGTCCAATCTGGAAAATCTAGTTCTGATTAAGCAAGCCATCTCAGGAACAGGCAATGGGCTGGCCAACCGCATGACGGGCAACGGGGCAGATAATATCTTTGTCAGTGGGCAGGGCAGCGACACCCTAGAGGGACAAAACGGACGTGACACCCTCAGTGGCGGCAAAGGAGCCGACACCCTTTTGGGCGGCATTGGGCTAGATACGCTGAACGGCGATCAAGGCTCTGACAACCTAATCGGAGAGGCGGGCAATGACACCCTAACGGGCGGCGGCGCGCTGGATCAATTTATCTACAACACAGGCCGCAGCTTCCGCGATGCCGACATTGGGATTGACACAATCACCGATTTCAGAGCCAATCAAGATGTAATTCAGCTGTCGCGTGACACCTTTGGGTTGTCTAGCATTCCAGGAATTGGGTTCAGCAGCACCTCTGAGTTTGCGGTAGTGGAAAGTAACGACTTAGCGCAAAATAGCGCGGCCAGAGTTGTATTCAGTCGCGGCTCGCGCACCCTGTTTTATAACCCCAATGGCAGTAGCTCGGGGTTTGGGGATACGTCTAGAAGCGGCGCGTTTGTGGTTTTAAATACCAATGCGTTGAGTCGGTTTGATTTTATCCTTGTGCCTTAAGCCCCTATCCCGTCGGTGTGGGACGGCTCTAAGCTGCCCCCAAAGCAGGGAAATAGGGAGCATTCTATCTAAACCAGTTTGAGGCGTTATCATAGAAAGCATCCTTGACATTTCTTAACATTGAGTTGCCAATGATCGTATCTGCTGCTGGGGTTGCCAAGTTCAAAGAATCTTTCACCCAGAAGGTATTTTTTGGCAACGAGCCAACGCCAGAACTGATGGCCATTCTGATGGTTTATTTTGTTCAAGGCATTTTAGGACTGGCGCGGCTGGCCGTTAGCTTCTTCATGAAAGATGAGCTAGGGCTAAGTCCAGCGCAAATGTCTGCCTTGGTCGGAATTGCCGCGATTCCCTGGATGGTGAAGCCGTTGTTTGGTTTCCTATCCGATGGGCTGCCGCTGTTTGGCTACCGCCGCCGCCCGTATCTTATTCTGTCGGGACTGCTCGGTGCTGTCGCTTGGCTGCTGATGGCCACGGTGGTGCATAGCGCCTGGGCGGCTACGGCGGCGATGGTGCTCAGCTCTCTGGCGATCGCCGTCAGTGATGTAATTGTAGACTCGCTGGTGGTAGAGCGCGCCCGCACCGAATCTACCAGCGATGCCGGGTCGCTACAGGCGCTGTGCTGGGGAGCGTCTGCGGTGGGTGGACTAATTACCGCCTACTTCAGCGGCTTTTTGCTCCAGCGCTTCAGCCCGCACACCATTTTTGCCATCACCGCTACCTTTCCGTTAATTGTGTCGCTTGTGGCTGGGCTAATTACCGAAACAAAAGTCACTAAGCCCACCGAGTGGTCAGCGATTTGGCAGCAGGTGCACCAGCTTCGCCAAGCCGTCACCCAAAAATCGATCTGGCTACCTACCGCGTTTCTCTTTCTTTGGCAAGCCACCCCCACCGCCGAATCGGCCTTTTTCTTCTTTACGACTAATGAACTGGGCTTCACCCCAGAATTTCTAGGACGGGTGCGGCTAGTCACTAGCATTGCTTCACTGGTCGGCATCTGGATGTTTCAGCGGTTTTTTCGGACGGTTTCCTTCCGCAAACTGTTTGGCTGGACCACCGTTATCTCTACGGTGTTGGGGATGACGATGCTGCTGTTGGTGACCCACGTCAACCGGGCGCTCGGCATTGACGACCACTGGTTTAGCCTAGGCGACAGCCTAATTTTGACTGTGATGGGGCAGATTGCCTATATGCCAGTGCTAGTCCTCGCCGCGCGGCTCTGCCCTGCTGGCGTCGAAGCCACCCTGTTTGCCCTGCTGATGTCGATTACCAACCTAGCCGCGTTGCTGTCCTACGAATTTGGGGCGGTGCTGATGCATCTGCTGGGCGTCACCGAAAATAACTTCACCAATCTGTGGCTGCTGGTCATAATTACCAATCTCACTACCCTGCTGCCGTTGCCGTTCTTAGGCTGGCTGCCTGGGCATGAAAACCCGCCGCCCGACTTTCAATCGTCCCCCCTAGATGGTCTTCCTCAAGTGGCTGCACCACTTCCAGCGGCCCCCTTAGTGGAATCTAGTGTGGTTCTCCAGCTGACTGAAACAGTAGAAGGTTAGAAAATTTGTATGCAAACGACTCAACGTCAGGAACCATCTACTGAGCATCCCTCTTACAACCGACAGGATTGGCAAAAGGGCTACCGCTCGCTGATTGAAGAATATGACTATGCCATTGATGAGGTAGACGGCCAAATTCCGCCAGAGCTACAGGGCACATTATTTCGCAATGGGCCTGGGCGACTAGATGTTGCTGGGCAACCCTACCACCATCCGTTTGATGGGGATGGCATGATCAGTGCGATCGCCTTCCAACATGGGCGTGCCCACTTCCGCAGCCGCTTTGTCCGCACCGAAGGGTTTGTGGCAGAGCAGCAGGCCAAAAAAATTCTGTATCGGGGCGTATTTGGTACCCAAAAGCCCGGTGGCCTATTGGCCAATGCCTTTGACCTGCGGCGCAAAAATATTGCCAATACCAACGTGCTCTACTGGGGCGGTAAACTGCTCGCCCTGTGGGAAGCGGCTGCACCATACCGCATCGACCCGCGCACCTTGGAGACGATAGGGCTAGACGACCTGGACGGGGGACTACAGCCCGGTGATGCCTTCGCCGCCCACCCGTGGATCGATCCAGCCAGCGAGCAAGATGGGGGTGCCCCTTGCCTGGTCAATTTTTCAATTACGCCAGGGCTTTCGACCAAAATTACGGTCTACGAACTCAGCATTGAGGGCAAAATAAAGCGGCGCTATAGCCACGCGGTGCCTGGGTTTGCCTTTATTCACGATTTTGCTATCACGCCGCACTACTGTATCTTTTTCCAGAACCCTGTCACCTTCAACCCGTTCCCTTTTCTCCTAGGACAAAAAGGTGCCGCTGAGTGCATCACCTTTCGCCCAGATCAGCTGACTCAAGCGGTGATCATCGATCGCCGAGGGGATCATGCGATGCAGGTGATCCCGGTGGAGTCGGGGTTTGTGTTTCACCACGCCAATGCGTTTGAAGAGGGTGATCAGCTGGTGGTCGATTCCATTAGCTATGCGTCGCTGCCATCATTAGCAGCAGATGAAGACTTCCGAGAGGTCAATTTTGATGCGCTGTCGCCGGGTCAGCTCTGGCGTTTCCGGTTGAATCGGACGACAGGCACCGCCCAGACGGAGCTATTGGAATCGCGCTGCGTCGAGTTTCCGTCCGTGCATCCCGATCGCGTCGGGCAATCCTACCGCTATGCCTACATGGGCGCGGCTCACGCTGCCCAAGGCAATGCCCCCCTTCAGGCGGTGCTAAAGGTGGATTTGGCTACGGGAATGCGGCAGCTGTGGAGTGCGGCTCCCTATGGCTATGGCAGTGAGCCTGTGTTTGTCCCGCGTCCCAATGCTACGGCAGAAGATGACGGCTGGCTGCTGACGCTGATCTTCAATGCCCAACGCGATCGCTCGGAACTGGTGATTTTGGACGCGCAGAATTTGGAACATGGGGCGATCGCCACGCTGCGGCTCAATCATCACATTCCCTACGGGCTGCATGGCAGCTTTAC
>JAYUYI010000163.1:0-1947 GCA_043752545.1 Thermoleptolyngbya sp. | reverse complement strand
AAGTCGCTTGAAGCGGCAAATTGTCACGTTTCCTGACTTGCAGAACCGAAGTAGGTTTACGCAGCCGAACGAAATGGGCATGATAAATACAGCAGGAGTCTGTTAATTACTCCATAGTGTACTGAGTCCCTTTACTGTCGTTTAAATCCATGCCCCGCGCCGCATCGCAAGCAATTTTGCTGGTAGATGGCTACAACATGGTTGGAGCCTGGAGCGGCTTGCAGCAAAAACGCGATCGCCATGGGCTAGAAGAGGCGCGGCGCGAGTTGGTAGAAATGCTGATTGAATACAGTGTCTTTAATGGCTACGAAACTCAGGTGGTGTTTGACGCTCAGTATCAAGATCGACCGGGCAGTAAAGAGGTGAAAACCCCTCACCTCTCCGTGTATTACACAGAATTTCAGCAAACAGCAGATACCTACATTGAGCTGACTTGCTCAAAGTTTCGCAACGATTTACGTAAGTTTGAGAAGCATTTAATCGTGGCTACGTCTGACAATGTGCATCGGCAGACCGTAATTGGCTATGGCGCTGTTTGTATCTCGGCGCTGCAACTGCTGCATGAAATTGAAACGGTCGGGCGGCAGGTGCGCCACAAGCAACGCTCAAAGGGGCGATCGCACGGTCGGTTTTTGATGAATTCATTAGACCCCTCGGCTCAAGAGCGGCTCAGCAAGCTGCGGTTTGGCAATCAGACAGACACCCCTGAACGTCTGTAGACCCTAATTTTGCAAAAAACTTTGATTTCTCTGGGAAACTCTTGCCAAAGCCCCATCTTGATCTGTTACTATTGGATTCGCTATCCTCAGTAGCTCAGTGGTAGAGCGATCGACTGTTAATCGATTGGTCGCTGGTTCGAATCCAGCCTGGGGAGTTGATGAATTTGCCGCTCGTCCCGTTTGAATCTCAAGCACTGCAATCGACGCCCGTAGAATTGACACCAGTGGACTGGAAGCAGCTTTGGAGCCTTGACCCAAGCATTACGTTTCTGAACCACGGCTCGTTTGGGGCGTGTCCTGTGGCCGTTTTAGACAAGCAGCGATCGCTACGGCAACAGCTAGAGGCGGAACCCGTTCGGTTTTTTGCGCGCGAGCTGGAGCCGTTATTGGACGCGGCTCGAACGGCACTCGCTCAGTTTGTCGGCGCTGATCCAGAAAATCTGGCCTTTGTGCCCAACGCCACCACTGGAGTCAATACGGTGTTGCGCTCCCTGGCGTTGCAGCCAGGAGATGAATTGCTCACCACCGATCATGAATACAACGCCTGTCGCAATGCCCTAAATGCGATCGCGGCGCAAACGGGAGCGCAGGTGGTGGTGGCGCAGGTAACGTTTCCGCTAGAATCGGCAGAGCAAGTAGTTGAGGCCGTGTTAAGCCGGGTCTCGGCCAAAACAAAGCTGCTGTTGATCGATCATGTCAGTAGCCAAACGGCACTGGTGATGCCCATTGCGGCGATCGCCCAAACTCTATCGGCTCAAGGCATTGACACCCTGGTAGATGGTGCCCACGCGCCAGGAATGGTGCCGTTGGAGCTGGAGTCCATGGGCGTTACCTACTACAGCGGCAACTGTCACAAATGGCTATGCGCGCCAAAAGGGGCGGCTTTTTTGTATGTGAAGCGGGAGCGGCGATCGCAAGTACGGCCACTGGTGATTAGCCACGGAGCCAATTCACCCCGGACTGATCGCTCTTTTTTTCGGCTAGAGTTTGACTGGACGGGTACCTCCGACCCAACGCCCTTGCTCTGCGTCCCAGAAGCGATTCGGGTCATGGGGGCACTGCTGCCCGGTGGCTGGCCCGCATTGATGCAGCAAAACCGATCTAAAGCCCTAGCTGCCCGTCAAATCCTCTGTAACGCCCTAAAGGTTGAACCGCCCTGCCCAGAGAGCATGATTGGCTCCATGGCGGTGGTGGCGCTGCCCAGTGGCTCCGTTGAGACGCTGTATGA
>JAYUYI010000162.1:0-1947 GCA_043752545.1 Thermoleptolyngbya sp. | reverse complement strand
GTTTCGAGAAATTCAGGTTTCGACCCGTGCCCTGAATCTACACCTGCGCGATTTGGAAGTGTCTGGGGCGGCTGACCGTGGCGTTTTGTCGGAAGTGGTGGAGTAGGGATGAAGCATTTGCATCAGAATTTTGCCACCGTTGGTCTACTGGGCTGTGCCAGAAAATCGGTAACCCAGCAACCTACATCTAGCCCAGTGGCCGAAAATCCGGCAGTGGCATCGTCAGAAGGTTCTGCTACCCCACCGCAAACTGCCCAAACCTCTCCAATATCTGTCTTAAGTTCCGGTAGCTTTGTCTCTGGAGAGCATCCTACTCAAGGAACCGCTTGAGTTGTGATGCAAAATAACCAGCGCTATCTGGAACTCGATCAAACGTTTGCCACCTCCACTGCTGGACCCGATCTGGTCGTAATTTTACATCGGTTAGCCGATGTGATCGGTTCCACCACCCCGCCTGCTTTCGCGATCAACGAAGGGGATTATGTGCTGCTGGCTCCTTTGACAAACTTCACGGGCGCACAACGTTATGCCATTCCAGATGACCTCAATTTGGCTGATTTCAAATCTGCGGCAATTTGGTGTCGTCAGTTTAATGCCACCTTTGGCGCAGCTACTCTAAAGCCCCAGGGCTAGAAGGTGGCGCAATCTGCTCGGCGCGGTCAATATCGATGCGGTCAATAGCAGGGATTTGAGGGGCGATCGCACCGTTCAGCCATTAGTTAAACACTTCTTCTAGATGTGCTCTCAAGCTTTCAATGGTATTCCACTGAGACATCAGGTTTGGGCCAGTTAGTAGTTTTGCTTTGGTGTCTTGCCAACCCCAATTTGCTTTCATTATATTCTTGTCAAAGGGAATTCCGCTAACGTTACTGAAATTAGCAACCCAGCGAACCTTAACCCATCTAAAAGTACCCCATACACTATCAGACTTCCATTGAGGCTTATCTTCACCGCCATCGTTAACCAATTCAACTATGTGTGTTAGGTAGCGGTCATTACTTTGAGGTGGTGTTTGAGAGAGGATAATCAGCGCTCCTTTTGGGAGGTTTGATGCATGATTTTCTATACCTGCACATTCTTTACCTTCTTTAAAGTGCAACTGAAAGTAAGCTCCAATTGGGTACTCTTTATACGCCCAACCATTATCATCATTAACGTTTTTGATATATTCCAGGTGAATAAGATTCATTGTTTCACTCACAAATGTTTGCTTAAAGTAAGACAAGGATTAAATAATCCTCATAACTCAACCGATCATAGGATCTTTCCGCATCATATGCGGTTTGAAATGGGTGAGGAGATTCTTTACACTTCTCTTCATCTGTAGCTCATACTTCTCAACGTGGATTGTTGAAGCTTAGTAGCCTAGACGTCTATCCGGTCATTGATGCCCAATTTCAGCATTGTGACGACTGCAATAGTATTGTGACGACTGCAATAGTTGAGACTTTGTGATTAGTAGCCTTACTTGGAGTGCGCGATCGCCAGCAGAGTAAGTGTTATTAACCCGGTAGCAAGGACGCTAGCGACATCGCCGACAATCCTGTAGGGGTCAACGGTTGTTGACCCGGCTGCGGTTTTGGGCGAACAATCCGAACCGGGCGAACGACCGTGTCGCCCCTACCAGAATTGGATTTGTGTGGACACGGTAGCATGGCTAGGCGATCGCCGATTACAGAGGACGTCAACGATACGGTCATCCGCCCCTTTTGGCTTACGGTCGCTGCCTGCGTCGCGTCAGAATGCTGACCACTTCGCCAGGACTGGCACCCGGTAGGTGGCGGCTCCAATCTTTAGTGTTGGCAAAGCCGCGTGCATGCAGGTCATGGATGGTGTCATTCACCCAGATGGGGCTGCTAATCAACAAGATCCGCATCTGCTCTTGGCCGGGTGCCAAGGGGTGAACGGTGAGCGGCAAAATTAGCGGCAAGGGGCGAATCTCATCCT
>JAYUYI010000161.1:0-1948 GCA_043752545.1 Thermoleptolyngbya sp. | reverse complement strand
AAGTAGCGAGTGCGAGCCGGGTTTATGTGTTTAAAAACAGTTACGCCGCCGCAGGGCAGCGGTTGATGAGTCAGAAGGGGGAGTGGTGTGCAGCAGATGTCCTGTCACAAATAAACAACCCCACCCTGCAAAATCTTCCCTATGCTGCCTTATCCGAGATGGAACGTCTTTTATCCCAGGGCGACGTTTATTCTGGTCTTGTGGCGACCCTGTCAGAGTCAGAGCGCGCAATTTTCCAACCGCAGGGGATTTTGTCGGTGCTGGCGTTGCCGCTGACGGTGAATGGTGAGTTTTTTGGCTTTATTGGATTTGATAATTGCGTTGAAATGCGGGCATGGGAACCCTCAGAAGTTGATTTGCTGCGAGCTGGAGCCGCCGCAATTTCATTAGCGTTAGAGCGATCGCAAGCCATTACCGCCCTGCGCCTCAGCGAAGCTCGCTATCGGCTGTTAGCCGAAAAATCCACTGATTTGATTGCCCGTTATGTGGATAGCGGCATATATTGCTATGCCTCGCCCGCCTGTCAAACGTTATTAGGATACGAGCCACATGAAATGCTGGGGCGATCGCACTTCAGCTTCATCCATCCACAAGACGTCGAGCGGGTGCGATACAATCACTCCAAAACAGTGGCCGCCGCCCATCAAGGTAGCCCAGAAGCCAGTCCCTATCGCTACCGGATTCGTCGCAAAAATGGCGAGTACCTCTGGTTTGAAACCAAAGGCAAGGCCATCCTAGATCTGGAAACCGGCCAGGTAACTGAAATTGTTGCCACCTCTAGAGACATTACCGAACGCAACCAAGCCGAAAACCTGCTGGCAGGGCAAAAGCAAATCCTAGAAATGATTGCAACAAATACCAATTTGACCGATGTGCTCAACGGTTTGGTGCAGTTTATGGAGGCTCAAATGGACGGCATGGTCGGCTCCGTGTTGCTGCTGGATGCCGATGGCATCCACATGCGCCACAGGGCAGCCCCGCACCTAGCCGCTGCCTACATTGAGCAAATTGATGGCAGTGTAATCGGCCCTAATGTGGGCTGCTGTGGTACAGCCATGTATCGACGCGAACCCGTCATTGTCAGCGATATCGCCGGACATCCACTGTGGAGCAACTACCGCGAGCTCGCCCGTCGTCATCATCTGCGGTCGTGTTGGGCGATGCCCATTTTCTCGTCTCAAGGTACGGTCTTAGGGAGCTTTGCGCTATACCGTCAATATCCCTGTGAGCCAATGCCTCAAGACTGGCAACTGCTGGAGATGGCTACCCGGCTAGCGGGGATTGCCATTGAACAAAAGCTAGCCGAAGAAGCTCTGCAAACGGCTGAAATTAAATATCGGGGCATCTTTGAAAATGCAGTAGAAGGGATTTTTCAGACTACGCCTGAGGGGCGATATACCACCGTCAATCCGATGCTAGCGAAACTATATGGCTACGATTCGCCAGCAGATTTGAGCAGCAGTTTAACTAATATTCAGCATCAACTCTATGTCGATCCCAATCGCCGCCGCGAATTTACGCAGCTGATTGCAGAGCAGGGAGAAGTTTTAGGGTTTGAATCGGAGGTGTATCGCAAAGATGGGAGCATCATCTGGATTGCTGAATCGGCGCGATCAGTCTACGATGGCACGGGTAAGCTAGTGGGCTATGAAGGCACAGTAGACAATATTACCCACCGCAAACGGGTAGAGGCCGCGTTGCTGAATCGCGATAACCTGTTGCAGGGGGTTGCGGCGGCAACCCAGTGTTTGTTGACCAATGCCGACTCCACGCAAGCAATTCCCCAAGCCCTAGCCATTTTGGGCGAAGCGGCACGGGTAGACCGGGCTTATATCTACGAAAATCATCCGCATCTTGACTCAGACGAGCTGGCCATGAGTCTGCGCTATGAGTGGTTGCAATCGCCTACCTCTGCTGGGATTCACCAACCCTATTGGCAAAATCAACC
>JAYUYI010000160.1:0-1955 GCA_043752545.1 Thermoleptolyngbya sp. | reverse complement strand
AGCGGCTGTACACTTTGGGCTGCCCGCTGCTGGGCGATCGCCAGCTGTGCCGCCGAGAAATCGAGTCCAACTACTTGCCCTGTGGCTCCTACCCGCCGCGCCAGCAATCGCGCCAAATCACCGCTGCCACAGCACACATCTAACGCGCTATCTCCCGGCTGTGGCTGACACCAACTCACTGCCATCTGCTTCCACACCCGATGCAGCCCTAGGCTCAGCGTGTCATTCAGCTGATCGTAAACGGGTGCAATCTGGTTGAAAATGGCTTGAATGTCGGCAGAGGGCGGTGCAGCAGGGGACGGCATAGCAGGGTTTAATTTAGTGAAACGCAGCAGGGATCAACGCTGAAGGCATCAGACCCTATTATCCATCTGATCTCGGCGATCGCCCTAATTCTCTTAATGCGTCTCTTCCCGTGTACCCTGGGCACAAATAATGGCTAGCGCCACCTGCTGCGTGGCCAAGTGCAGGGTGGTTAATTCATCTTCCCGCCAGGTATGGGGCTGTTTCCACTGCAACGACAGCATGGCCAACCCCTCCTGCTGAAACAGAATCGGCAGCACCAGATGCGCTTGCACCCCGTGATCCCCGTAGTGAGCGATCTGAGCTAGGGCCGCATCGGTCGGCACATTGATTGAAACTTGGGGCGTGTGAGTGGCGATCGCTTGCTGTACCAGCAGGTCATCCGCCAGCCAATTCTGCAAACTCGCCCCACTGCTGTACAGTCCTTGCCCACTAACCAGCGCATTGCCCTTTAGCAGCTGCACAATACAGCCATCAGCCGCGTAGGTTTTGCCAAACGCCGCCGCGATCGACGTTAGCAACGACTCCAGATCAGCAGCGTGCCGGGTCACTTGCAAAATAGTATTCAGCAGCATCGTCTGGGCATGTACCCGCGTTAGCTCTTCAGCCCGTTGCTTGAGTAAGTCATAATTTGCCGCCGCCTGCTGCACGACTCTTTTCAGCTCACTGGGATCCCACGGTTTGGTAATGAATTTGTAAACCTGACCCGTGTTGATAGCATCTACCAAATCTTCCACGTCGGTAAAACCCGTGAGGATAATCCGGATGGTGTCAGGAAATTGTGGCACCGTTTTGCTCAAGAACTCTGTGCCCTTCATTTCGGGCATCCGCTGGTCAGAAATGATTACAGCCACCTCGCCCTCGACGGCTAGCACCTCTAGCGCGCTCGTTCCACTCTCTGCCCGCAGCACCTGAAAATCGCGCCGAAACGTGCGATAAAGCAGATCCAAATTATCTGGCTCGTCGTCTACCACCAACATCTTTGGTTTTTTAGACCGTTCTAGGTTCATAGATTGGCTACCGACGCTATCTAGATCTGGAATCGCAATGTCCATGACTATATCTCCTTACGGCTTCTGGCCATGACTCCAATTGGGCTAGTCAGGTGGGGGGTGTGATGACTATAGTTTCGACAGGTTTGAGCCAAATCTAAACCTGTCCTTGAAAACCTTGTGAAATTAAGTCGAAACCTAGATAAATCAATCAACAGATTAACCAAGCCAAATTCCAGATAATTGGGCTAAATACAGGACTGCACCTATTGAAATCTAGTGAAATCTCTTCAAATCTCCTGGAAATCCTGGCAATCGCAATAAAAATCAAAAAAATAAAATTAACATGCCTGAATCTACAGTTTACCAATCGGAATTGTGGACTTTGCTGAAGAGGTTTGGTAAGATTTTAGTTGAGGGTTGAGGTTGTCGAATTTAAGGGTTATTCATGAATTGCTATAGCGCTAGCCATGAGTCCATCTTGAAATCTGAATGTGCCACCCACCGACCGTTTGAGGAGAATTCTGAGAGACTGCCTTCAGCGGAAGCATCGGGGTTTTATTATTTTGCCTACGGATCTTGCATGTGTCCGGTCGATTTGAAGCGATCGCTCGGCGAGCATACCCACCCCTATGTGATGGGCCATGCCACTCTGCACGG
>JAYUYI010000159.1:0-1959 GCA_043752545.1 Thermoleptolyngbya sp. | reverse complement strand
CCTCTTCTAAGGCGGCAACCGACCCGGTCACCCAGTCCCAAATTGTTGCCCAAGATGGCACCTCGGCCACCTTGAGAAGACGCTGCCAATTGCGCCCCAATTGCACAAATGCCTGATGATACAGCCCTTCGCTACCCGCCCAAGCTCCCAATTGGGGCAATGGCTCCACCAACGCCACCCGCGCGTGCAGGGCACGAGCGGCGATCGCGGCTTCACGGGCGATCGGGGCACCACCCAGTATTAGTAAGTCGTAGTCGAGGGGCATGGGAGACGGTGTAAAGACTAAAAAGGCGTCAGTTGCGGTATGGGTTGGGCACGCTGCAACTGACGCCAGAGGGCTATAACGTAGCGGCCAGACCGTCTAACAACTGCCTGTTTTCGGACTGAGTTCTGACGGCAACGCGAAAGAAGCGATCGCCCAATTCTGGGAAACTCAGACAGTTGCGGATCAAAATCTGACGTTGTTCTAACAGCCGGAGCTGCAATTCAGCCGCAGACTGATCTGTTTGCACCAGCAGATAATTGGCCGCTCCAGGGTAGGGGAGCAGTCCGGGCAGATGAGCTAGTTCGTCGAATAGCTGGGTACGGGCGGGGGGTAGCCACTCTAGCGTTTGCCGTTGAAAGTCGGTGTCTTGTAAAACAGCGATCGCAGCGGCGGCAGCCAGGGTATTGACACTCCAAGGATCGCGCCATTGCTGCCAGCGACGCAGCCGCTCAGGATGGGCGATCGCATAGCCCAGTCGCAGCCCCGGCAGGCTATAAAACTTGGTCAGCGATCGCAACACCACCAGATTTGGATAGGTTGGCACCCAATCAATTACACTTTGCTGCGCATCGGGCCGCAAAAAGTCCATAAACGCCTCGTCTACGACCACCAGCCCAAACTGCTCCAGGTAAGGCCGCAGCGATTCGCGTGAAAACAGCCGCCCAGTTGGATTATGCGGGTTGTTGAATAACACCCCACAGGCGCTCGGGTCAGCTGGCAATGGCTGGTCTAGCCGCATGGGCAGATCTTGAGTTACCGCACCGCCTATATCCATCCGACATGGAATCACGGTGGCATCAAACGCCTTCAGTGCCCGCCAATAGTCACCAAAAGCGGGGACTGGCAAATAGGTAGCCTTTAGCGCTGCCAGATCCCGGCAGGCCCAGGTCAACAGCTCTGCCGAACCGTTACCCGGCAATATCCACTCTAGGTCTAGGGCATGGGCACTGCCAAGGGCGCACCGCAGATCTCGCGATTCGGGATCGGGGTAGTCCCGCAGGGCATCCAGGTGAGCGGTAATCGAGGCGATCGCCGACAGTGGAGGACCCAGCGGATTGATACTGGCAGAAAAGTCCAAAATAGCAGAGGGGGAACAGCCTGCCAGCGACGCTGCCCAGACCAAATTCCCCCCATGCACAGGCTGTGCAACAAACTGGTTTTGCACTAGAAAAAACCTGTTATTTTGCCACCATATCTTTAAACAGCTTCCCAGCAGAGAAAGCAGGGACTTTCGTGGCTGGAATCTTCATCGCTTCCCCAGTTTTGGGGTTGCGGCCCTCGCGCTCTTTGCGTTCGCGGGGTTCAAATGAGCCAAACCCAACCAAGGTCACCTTGTCACCCGTAGAGACTGCTTCCATGATGGAGTCAATCGCCGCCGTCAACACCGCATCGGCTTGCTTTTTGGTTACGCTAGCTTTTTCCGCAACCCTATCAACCAATTCACCTTTGTTCATGAGAATCTCCTTCGATGGTCAGTCAAGAAATGGAACTACATACAAGATCTCACTGTGAGATCAGGGAAACTAGAGAGGGAAAACCGAAACGGCTGAAACCCCTAGTAAATCGACGTTTCAATGCCCTATTCTAAGGGCTACTCACCCAATGTGGATCGTTGAAACCTTTAATTTATGTAGACTTGGAGCTTTTTTAAGAAAATAACCTAGCTAACAGAGGGGCTATTTCTACCTTCTTAG
>JAYUYI010000158.1:0-11933 GCA_043752545.1 Thermoleptolyngbya sp. | reverse complement strand
GGGGACAGGTCAGAATAGGGTGTTTCTAGAACGGGCGTGAGCGCGACGTGAGACTGAACCAGCACTGCTCCGGCCATAACGCCCACAGCACTAATGGGAACAACCAGCAGATACCACCACAATCGACGCATACGCCTCACACCTTTAGCAAATCACATAGATCCAACTTAATCAAACTAACTATACGACTATTCAGATAATTTATTGAAGCGTTTGGTACAACGCGCTGTAGAGACGCGATTCATCAGAGTCTTTACTTCACGATCGCCCCAAAATCGGCCAGCACCCGCGCATGGTTGCGCAATAGCCCCAGCAAATTCAGTCGGTTGCGACGCACGGCGGCATCCTCGGCCATCACCATGACGCTATCGGCTCCGTCAAAAAACTGGCTGACCACGGGTACCGCCTGGGTCAGGGCATCTAGCAGGGTTTGATAGTTGCGCTCGGCTTGGGCTTGCTGAGTTTGCGGCACCAGTTTGATCAGAGCGCTGTAGAAAGCGTGTTCCGAAGGCTTTTCAAATAGGCTGGGATCGACCAGTGCGGTTGGGTCAAGCACATGGGTATCTAGCTCGCCCTGTTTGGCCAGTCGAGTTGAGCGGTTAACGGTTTCGTAGATGGCGTCGAGGGTTTTGTTGGTGCGAATGGCTTGCAGGAAGAGGGCGCGATCGCGGACATCCAGCAGATCTTGCAATGCCCGTTCGGTATAGTCCGCGTCGTTTTCGCCGAGAGCCGCATTGACCAAATCGTAGTCAATCTGGCGCTCGTCTTGCAGTAAAGTCCGAATCCGCTGCAGGAAAAAGTCGCGTAGCTGGTGGCGCAGAGCCTGTGGATCTTTAGGATCTTTATCTTTGATCGTTCCTGTGCTGTAGTCGGCAATTACTTGATCCAACAATTGCTCTAAATTCAGCGGCAGATCGGCAGCCCAGGCAATATTGACAATCGCATTGGCAGCTCGACGCAGCGCAAATGGATCGGATGACCCAGTCGGCACCAGGCCAACGCTAAAAATACCCACTAGCGTATCGAGCCGATCGGCAATGCCCACCACTTGACCTGCAAGGGTTTGGGGCAGGCGATCGCCCGCACCTTTGGGCAAGTAGTGTTCCATGATGGCGATCGCTACTGCCTCGGGTTCGCCGCTGCTGCGGGCATACTTTTCACCCATTACACCCTGAAGTTCGGGGAATTCGCCCACCATCTGGGTCACCAAATCAGCCTTGCACAGCAGCGCAGCTCGTAGAATTTGGGTGCGATCGGCGGCGCTCACCTGGAGCTGATCGGCTACCTGTCCGGCAATTTGCACCAGCCGATTGGTTTTCTGCCGCACCGATCCCAAGTCTTCCTGGAAGGTGACGGTTTCTAGGCGGGGCAGGTAGTTTTCCAGGGTTTGCTTGCAGTCGAGGTCAAAGAAGTAGCGCCCGTCCGACAGCCGCGCCCGAATCACTCGGCCATTCCCTGCGGCAATAATCGCCGATTTGGCCGGGTCGCCGTTAGAAATAGTGACGAAATAGGGCAGTAGGTCGGTGGCACCCTCTACGTTAGATGCGTTTGGCTTAAATACCGGAAAATAGCGCTGATGGCTTTCCATTTCCATCACCAATACTTCGGCAGGGATGGCCAAAAACTCAGGGTCAAACTTGCCTACCACGGCGGTGGGATATTCGACCAGGTTGACCACTTCGTCGAGCAACCCAGAACTAATCGACGCCACACCGCCCACTTCAGCGGCCACCTTCTGCGTCTGGGTCAAGATGGTTTGGCGACGCTGGGCTGGGTCAACCTCAACAAACGCTCGACCTAGAGTCGCCACATAGTCAGCAGCGCTGGAAATGCTGACTGGGCTAGGGTGCAAAACCCGGTGACCTTGTGAGAGGCGATCGCTGACACAGGTTTCCGCCCCATTCACCAGCGTCAGCGGCAGCACGGCTTGATCCCACAGGGTGACCAGCCAGCGCACGGGTCGCGAAAACCGCTGATCGCCATCACCCCACCGCATGAAGCGCTTACCTTCGAGGCCAAAAATCCAGGTG
This sequence comes from Thermoleptolyngbya sp., assembly GCA_043752545.1. Lineage (GTDB taxonomy): Bacteria > Cyanobacteriota > Cyanobacteriia > Elainellales > Elainellaceae > CASBQJ01. The sequence continues at coordinate 9,903 of JAYUYI010000158.1, read as the reverse complement.
GGCACCAATTCAGTCAAAATCTCTGTCGTGGGGCGACCCGACAAGGTTTGTTTGACAAAGACAAACTCACCCTTCTCGGTCGTGCGAATCTCAAAGTCGTCAATTGAGACCCTGCGCGATCGGGCAAACCCTTCTGCCGCCTTCGTCGGCTTACCGTCTTTAAAGGCAGCTTGCACCGACGGCCCTTTGGCGTCTTCGACTCGATCGAGCTGGCGATCGGGCAACCCCTCAATCACGACGGCTAAGCGGCGGGGCGTACCATACACCTGGATCGCAGTAGGCGTCAGAAATTGCTCACCGAGGCTAGCAGGAATGCGCGATCGCCACTGCTCAAGCGCACTCGCCACAAAACTGGCTGGCAGTTCTTCCGTCCCCACTTCCAACAAAAAAGTCGCCATATTTGCGATCGCCCGCTATCCACAGTTACCGTCAACTTCAACAGTTTATCGCGGCTCAGGGTCTAGACAGGCAGTTAATTTTGGATGCATTTACCACCAATCACGATTCAGCGGGTAGTAAAGGCTCAAGCGCAATCAGCAGCTCAGGCATATCGTACTGAATCGCATCCCACAGCGTTTCGAGGTTCACTCCGTCATATTGGTGAGCTACAATATCCCGCATTCCAGCAATACTCTTCCAGGAAATTTCTGGGTGCCGAGTCCGGAATTCAGCCGATAAGCGTTTCGTTGCTTCACCCATCACAATCAGCTGACATAAGGATTGCTGACTGAGATTTTATATCAGCACTCAACTCGTCTCTAGTCTTTCCCTGCGCGAACGCTAGTACTTTTCGTGCCGCATTATCTAGATCCAACAAAGACTATTCATCTCGATCCATAGGGAAAATAATCTGCGCTGTTCCTAAAATATTTTTGCGGCGAATCCAATTATGACTGTTTTCGATTGATTTTTTGGTCAACAAATCAACGTCCCGCCCAAACAGCTCTTCCAGCTCAAACTTCATCTGAACTAAGGCTAATAATCCTTGCCTTGCGTCTGGCTCAAAGGTAACTAGGACATCCACATCGCTATCTGGGCGAAAATCGTCACGTAGCACCGAGCCAAATAGCGCCAGCTCCGCGACATGCCAGCGTTGGCAAAAATCGGCAATTTTGTCTGGGGAAATGGCGATCGCAATTGGCATGTCCCTATTCTAAATCTCGTTTCCCGGATGCGCAGGGTCTAGAAGAACGCGATCGCCCGGTTCAAAGTCCACCACGTTCACGACTGCCTCTAGATTTAGCGCTCCATAAATATGGGGAAAGTGATTCTCGACGGGCACACCGGGCACTTCTTCGTAGCGGATTTCTGGCTGCACCTTGGCGGGGTCAATGTAGAGCAGCCGCAGGTCGGTTTGTCCCTTGTAAAACTTCTCCACCACCCAGTCAATTTGACCGATCGTAGAGCAGTGGATGAAGCCTTCTGTGGTCAGGCTATCGGCTCGGTAGATACCGTCTTGTTGGGCGGCTTGCCAGTGGGCGGCGGGGGTGATGTGGAGAAGCATAGGGAAAGAGGAAGGAGGAGGGAGGAAGGAGGAAGGAGGAGGAGAGAAATCTTTGATTATTCGGCGAGTGTGACTATGAGCTGTGAGCCGCCTGCCTCGCCTGTAAACACCGATAGCGTGATGACTTGGGCGTCTAGGAGGCGGCTCTGATGGGGTGGGGTGCCAGTGCCGGGGTTGACAGGGAAGGCGGGGAAGCAGGCGGCGCTGAGGCTGAGGCGCAGGGCATGGCCTTGGGGGATGCAGATGCAGGTGGGTTGCAGCGCGATCGCCCAGGGCTGAGTAGGGTTCGACGGGGAAGGTTCGGCATCTGTGACAGAGGCTAGAGCGCTGTCTGAATCTGGATGATGAGGATTAACTCGTAAATAGCCCTGCGAGAAATTAAACACGCTCCCGTCTGGGTTGACGGTGGATAAGGTGGCGCAAAGGTCAACGCTAGGGGTGTCGGCGGTGCAAGCGAGTTCGACGGCGATCGCTCCAGCTAAACGCAGATCGGCGGTTAGGGGAGCGCTCGTGTAGGTGAGAATGTCGGTGCGGCAGTCGAGGGCAGCCCGGTTGAAGCCGCCAGCGGGGGCAGTGGCATGGCCGCCTTGGACAGGTACAGGTCGCCAGGGATCATGAACAAGGATGTCGGGAACTGGGATGTCGCGAACTGGGATGTCGGGAACTAGGAGGCGATCGCGACTGGTTTCTGCTGGGGAGAGGTCTTGCTGGCTAGCGCGGGGCTGGAGGGTGCCGTCTTGGTCACTCATGGCCGCTAGCCCAGTGCTAGCCAACCCAAAGGACTGCTGGCAAGTGGTGGGGAAGTAGTCAAATTTGCGCCAGTGGTTACTGCCCATTTCAAACAGGCAAATGGGTGGATCATTGAGCAATCCGGTATCTATGCCTTTGAGGAACTGGTCAAACCAGCGAATTTGCAGAGCGTCGATGGGAGAATTGGCGGCGGCTCCAAAATCTACTGCCCCGGCATAGCGCCCCCAGGGCAGGTGCGCCCACGGGCCAACCCACAAGTGCTGGGGAAACTGGCTGCGGGCGGCCATGGCGTCATATAGCTTCAGGGTGCCGCGCAAAAAGGTGTCAAACCAACCGCCAATGTGCAGCATGGGCAGGTCTACGACGGACAACTGGGTGTGGGGCGATCGCTGCCAATAATCGGCACTGGGGTCTGAATGGATCAGCCAGTCGTGATAGAAAGAATCGGGAGTGAGGCGTTCTAGCAGGTCAGAACGGGGACACACGGGGTCGGATAGGCTGGAGCTACGGGCTGCCTGGTACAAGGCTCGGTAGGCATCTAAATCTCCTTGGCGGCGGGCCGTTTCGGCGGCGAGTTGTGCGGCCCAGCCGAAGTTGAGCTGATAGCAAAACGCTCCCCCTTCATAGGCCCAGTCGGCATAGAGGTCGTAGGCCACCATGCTGGGGCAAATGGTTTTGAGCGCTGGCGGTTGGGCAATAGCGGCATAAAGCTGGGTCATCCCCTGATAGGAGAAGCCATACATCCCCACTTGACCCGAACTGCGCGGCAGCTGAGCCGCCCAGGCGACGCTATCATAGCCATCGTTAATTTCGTGGGCAAATAGGTCAAACTTGCCCTCAGACGTGCCTCGCCCCCGCACGTCTTGAATCACTACAATGTAGCCGTGCGCTGCATACCATCTAGGGTGAGCATAGACCACTGTGGAGGCGATCGCCCGACCATAGGGCTGCCGCATTAACAGTACCGGGAACTCTCCGACAGCATCGGGGTAGTAGAGGTCGGCATCGAGCCGCACCCCATCGCGGGTCGGCATCGAACCTGTTTCTTTAGGTAATACAGGCAATATGTTGTGAGGCAATATGCTGTTGGGCAAACCGTCACCCCATGCCATCATTGTCTTTACCGTAGGCTTGCCATGCCAAATCGACCAGTCCGGTCACAATTGCAGCCGCTACTACAGCATTACCCTTGCGCCCTTCAATCCGAATATGAGGCACCAACGACTCTTTTAAGCGCTCGATTGCCATATCCACCCCCACAAACCCAGCCGGGGTACCAATAATCAGCGCAGGTTTTATTTCCTCTGCTTCAATTAAATCGACCAAGCTAGTCAGCGCCGTTTGCGCCTCTCCCACCACAAAAATCCCTTCTGGGTAGCGCCGTGCCAGCGTTTCAATCCCCCAGGATGCTCGCGTTTTCTCGCGTTGAGGCCGGGTTAGTGCATCCATACTGCAATACACGGGGTTAGAAAACGTGCTTTGAATGATCGGGGTGATGCCGACTTGAACCATCGGCACATCGACAATGATGGTGCTGCGGGCGGCCAAAGCAGCGGCTCCGGCTTGCAGTGCCTGTTCAGAAAACCGTACTAAAGACTTGTACTCAAAATCTGCGGTGGCGTAAATCACCCGCCGCACAATCTCATACTCTGCCGGAGAGAAGGCATGCTCCCCAATTTCACGATCAATGATTCTGAGACTTTGAGCGTCTGTTATGTGCCACTCCATACCCTACCCCAGTCTTGTCCCCTAGTAGAAATCTTGAATGGCTGATTGAACTGCAACCAGATTTCCTGAAGATTCCATTGAACCTTAACACTGACCTTAAATAGTGGCACATTTAGGTGGTGCATTTTCAAGGCAAGCACAAGACTAAAACCCCAACCTTGAGTGTAGGGTTAAAAAAAGTGGGATGGGGAAACTAGATTTCCTCATCCCGCACTAGATTGAAGGTCACAGTAATCTTCAAACCTGGAGTTAATTCTCGCTAAGTTTCAGAGGCGGAGGATCCAACAAACATTGGGGAGAGGTAGGCGACTAGAGCACCCATGGCAAATCCAGCTATATTACGCATCAACGGTAACCACTCTGCTGTCCGTGTAATCACAGGGGCAATACCAAAAGCGATAAACAAAATACCCCAGAGCGGTGAGAATAAGAGTGCCCACTGCCATGCGACCAGCTGTCCAGGCTTTCGAGGCTGAGCCGCAAAACCGCAGACGATGCCACCAATTACAGACGTGATTAGGGTGAGAATCCACTGTTCGCGCGGTAGACCGGGCACCACATTGCACCCACCTCGGCGCAAACAGGTTTCAACCGAACTTAGCGCTTCAATAATAGAACTACCTTCGCCGTTGTCTCGGACAAAAAACTGGTTGCCATAGCGAGTTTGCAGCTCGATCCAAAAGGTGCGCGGTAAAAACTCATAAAAGGCATCGCCCACGCTGAAGTTGAGCAGGTTGCCGCCGCGCGGATCGGCTACTAACAAAACGCTTTTGTCGTCTAGACCCCAAAATGCCTTAACGGCACGGCCAGGAGTGCGATCAAACTGAGTCAGAACTCGCAGCTTCCAGCCAGTCTCAGACTCAAAGGCATTGAGATGCTGATCGAGGGCTGCTTGCTGGGTGGCAGTCAACGAATCGGCTAAGTCGATGATGTTGGTGGGCGCACTGGGCAGTAAGTCGGGGTTGTCGTATGCCTGAGCTGCCGGGGCGATCGCCCAAGTCAGCATCACTAGAGAGAGCACCGTTAGGCAACCAAATAATCTGTTGAATAGTGACCGGAGCATGGGCAAAAACCGAACAACCTTATGATGACTATAGCTGCTAACAAAGCTTAAGGAAATGTAGGCGTTGTTAACATTTCTTTACTCTATTCTAAGGGGCTTCTGGGAAAAAGAGTTATTTTGCGATCAATGGGTTTACGATCCCCACCTTTTACGATCCCCACCTTTTGCGATCTCCCCTTTTGCGATCTCCACCTTTTGCGATCCCCACCTACAGATCATCGTCAGGCATGGGCTGAGGCGGCTCAATTTTGCCAGACGAGTTGACTGGTGGCTGGGTAACCTGTTCGCCTGCGTCTGCATATCTAGCCGCTGAAGTGTCCTCATCTCGATAGCGAGACTGGCTTTGGAGCGCCGCCGCTGCTACGTTTTCTGCTAGTTCTGCTGCGGCTAATTCTGCTTCAGCCGCATAAGTTTCAGCCATGTGGTTTAAGTAATAAGCCGCCTCAACGTCTGTGTTTGAGGTCGAACGAGCGGATAGGCGATCGCTCGCCCGTTTGGGTGCAGAGGCTTGCGTGAAGCTTTGCCATGCCGCACTCACCCCAACCATGACGTTGCGGGTGGTTTTTTGCACCTTTTTAGCTTGCTGCCGTACGCCCAAGAGGCTTTGATCTACCTGCTTCACCACTCGTCCGGCGCTCTGGACACTTTGCCCTACATCGTCGGTTAAATCGGTTAGCTCTAACCCCGTGAGGCGAATCGACTCCAGTGTAGGGGGTAACTCATGGCTGAGGGTATCGAACAGCTTTTCGGCACTGCGAGCCGCCCGTCCCAGCTCGCGCAAGGTGGGCAACAGCGCTACTAAAACCGCCGTCAACGAAACGGCGACCAGCAAAACCGATAGACCTAGCCAAAATAAAGGATCAACCACGGTGCGCTACATCAATCTAGAATCGGGCGGGGCAGGGCGGCTCTCGGTCGGTAGGCGGCTTTCAATCGGGGTAGAAACTTGCCGCTCTCGCTGGGTCGCTTCTACGCCAATGGCGATCGCATCTCGCAATTTGGCCAGCGTGCCATCCCAGTTGCGCAAGGCAGAACCCGAGAGGCGATCGGCCTGCATTTGGACACTGCTCGACAAATCTTCCGCCAGTTCAGGCAGCGCATCCGCCGATTTTTTCAACAGATGGCGGGTTTCACGGCCTGAACGCGGCGCGATCAACAGCCCTGTCACCGCTCCGACGGCAGCTCCAATTACAATTCCCGCCAAAAATGATCCAGCCGATCCAGAACGATTGTCTGACATGATTCAGTCCTAAATGTCCTTGTACAACCAGTTTATGCAATCCACTTGTGATGCCCTGCGACCCATGAGCTTATAGCGCGCTGACCGATGCTCGTGAACTATCCATGCTCGTTTACATGTACCGAGTGTAACGATCCTGCTCTGTAAATGATGCTATGTCCACGATCGCGTGTTCTATCCCTATTCTCTGTTGCAATGTTGCTAACGTGTAGGTCGATGGTGGTGTAGGGAGAGGTTACCCTCGCTTCACTGTGCTGCGTTTTGGCGATCGCCGCTGGCCTGGGATCTGACTTGGGATCTGCCGCCAGAGTAATTGTCCCAGCTGCAACAGCTCTGCGACTCGCTGGAGCTGCTGAAGTTGGGGTTCCAGCTGCTGCACCTGCTGGCGCAGCTCGTAGATGCCTAGCTGCCCTCGACCAATAGAATTAGATGCCCCTTGTAAGACTCGATGCGTCTTTTGCTCTGCCGCCGTGAGCACATCTGCCACCCGCGCCAATGTCCGCCGCAACGTCCAGACCCGCCACGCCGCCAGCAAACAGAGTGCCGCTAACAGAAAGTTAAACAGGAGTACGAAGGCGAGCATGACAGAATTTAGAAAAGGGTAAAGGAGCCTAGGCTGGTGGCACATCGCGTTAGATGACTTCGCTTATGCAGTGCTGATGCAGTGCTGACATAGTTTTAGGCTTAACTTGATCAACACCAAACGCTTTTGGGTGTGAGCCTCTGGCCAGAACGCTTCAAGTATACTTGAGGTTAGGGATTAACTCGCCTCTGAGTTCTATTTTGAGCAGCTAGCGATCGCAATACTTACAAGAAGGCTTGGTGCAATGGTTCAAAAAATTGCCTTATTCAACCACAAAGGCGGAGTCAGCAAGACCACAACCACATTCAATTTGGGATGGATGCTAGCCTCAAAAGGGAAAAGGGTGATCCTAGTGGACAGCGACCCGCAGTGCAATCTCACAGGCATGGCTTTGGGAGAAGAAACTGAGGATGACGAGGCGAGGATTCAAGAAATCTACAATACAACTTCAAACATAAAAACAGGATTGGCTCCCGCTTTTGAGGCACAGCCAAGAGCAATTGAGGCTGTCGATTGTATTCCGATACAAGGCCGGAATGGTTTATTTCTATTGCCTGGTCATGTTGGCTTTGCCGAATATGAAGTAACACTAGGTATTGCTCAAGAGCTGAGTGGCTCAATTCAAGCGCTTAAGAATTTGCCCGGTGCTATCAATGACTTACTTGAGAAAACAGCAGCTAAGTTTAATGCAGACTACATGCTGATTGATATGAGTCCTAGTTTAGGCTCAATCAACCAAAATTTACTGATGATTAGTGACTTTTTCTTAGTACCCACTACAGCTGACTTTTTCTCTGTCATGGCGATCGATTCTTTGACCAAGGTACTGCCAAGATGGCATGCTTGGGCGAAGTCAGCAAGTTCACTTCAAGTCCTAAGGGATGCTAATTATCCTTTCCCTGAAGTTGATGTGCGTTTTCTGGGAACGATTGTTCAAAACTATCGGATCATTCGAGGTAAAGAGACTGCTGCGTTTCAAACCTGGATTGAGAAGATTGAACAAGCTGTCTCTGGAAAGCTAATTCCAATTTTGATGCAGAGCAATATGATGCTATCAAGCCAGACTTACAAAGATCAGGGAATTCAAGATAGTCTCTCCCTTGCAAAAATTTCAAACTTCAACAGCCTGATTGCTTTATCACAGGAACATCGAACTCCAGTCTATGAGCTAACTCCTCAGCAGTTGGGTCAAACAGGAATTGTCCTAAAAAATAATCAGGAGAAGCAGAAGGATTTTAGAAAAACTTTTTCAGACTTAGCGGATAAAATCATTGCACTAAGCTCCGAAAGTTCCATGTATGCAGTCAGCGCTTGATCAATTTCGCATTAGCATTGGTCGAGTCCGAGACCTAATTGCACTTCATAACTCTGTCAAATCTCAAGCGACTGGCGCACTTGATGTATCAGATATGTTACGTGCTGCGTTGGTTCTGGCTGTGAGCGCATTAGATTATTACGTACACGAAGTTGTGACCTTGGGAATGGTAGAAATCCATCAAGGCCAACGTTCTGAACCAACACCTTCAGCAAACGCAACTCAGTCAGCCTTCTCGCGTTTCCAAGTGTCATTAGGAGGGGCACGTCAAGATCGACTCACAGCAATTGATGTTGCCTCTTGGCTTGAAAGTGAAATTCAACAAGCTGAGGGTTATGCATTTCTCCAGCAGCCCTACACGGTTGCAGCGTTGATCCCCACCCTATCAAATAGCATCGCGAATAAACTAAATAATACTTCTTGGTTAGAGGGTGAAATTCGAGAGCGGCTCGGATACCAGAGCTTTCAACAGGCGGACAAAATCGCTGATGCAATCAGATATATTTCAGACAAAAAAATATGGGATGAGGCCGCTATCCAGGCGACTAAGTCTGCGAAAGAGATTAAGCAGCAACTAAGTTCGATTGTTGATCGGAGAAATAAAATTGCTCACGAGGCCGACATCGACCCAACTTTTAATATTGGCAGCCGATGGAACATTGATGAGGTGCTGGTTGGTAATGCAGTTGACTTTATTGAGATGCTGGTTGAGAGCATCCATAAAGTGCTGTATTTAAGCAGCGGTTTAGAAGAATTAATTTAAGCGGCATGATTTAGCCCTAATATTCATCATGGTGAACACTTCAGCTTCTAGCATGCTCTATGTCAACCCCACTGTCGGTCAAGACGATGCCACGGGCAGCCAGGCCGACCCGTATCAAACCCTAACCCGAGCGCTGCGTAGAGCAACAGCAGGGATGACCGTGCAACTGGCTCCGGGTACCTATAGTGTGGCAAGTGGGGAGGTATTTCCGCTGGTCGTGGCGGCGGGGGTGGTCGTAGTCGGAAATCCCGGCAGCCGTGGCCAGGGAACAGTGATCAACGGCAGCGGCGATTATTTAAGTCCTACCTTTGCCCGCCAAGTTGTAGCGCTGCGGCTAGAGACAGAGGCTGAATTGAGGGGGGTCACGGTGACCAATCCGGCACCGCGCGGCACGGGTGTTTGGATTGAATCTACGGCTCCGGCGATCGCCCAATGTACCTTTATCAACTGTGGCCGCGAAGGGGTATTTGCCAGCGGCACCGCTACTCCAGAAATTGTAGACAGCGTATTTCAGCAAAATGCCGCCAGCGGCATCTCAATGGCGCGCAATGCCAAGGGCGAAATCCGTCGCAATGTGTTTCAGCAAACCGGCTACGCCATTGCCATTAGCGACAGTGCCGCCCCGCTGCTCACCGAAAACCAGCTGGTGAATAACCGAGCGGGGGTTGTAGTCTCTGGCACAGCTCGCCCGGTGCTGCGCAATAACTGGATCGAGCGGAGTACAGAAGATGGATTAGCCATAGTCGGGAACGCGATGCCCGATTTGGGCAAATCTCAAGACCCAGGCGGAAATGTGTTTCAAGCGAACGCTGGCTCAGACGTTCGCAACGTCAGCGCGGCTGTGCTGGTATCGGTGGGGAATCAGCTAAACCCAACGCGGATCAATGTCGGGGTTACAACCGGAGCCAAAGCGGTAGAGCTGGCGGCGAGTGCGGTGGTAGAGCAAATCCGCACGGT
>JAYUYI010000157.1:0-1965 GCA_043752545.1 Thermoleptolyngbya sp. | reverse complement strand
TGGGTTCACTGCTGGGAACCGGCATCGTTCGCGAAAAAGTAGGCGATATTATTGTGCTGGGTGAACGCGGCGCACAGGCGATTGTGGTGCCAGAACTGGTGGAATTTTTATCCATGAGCCTGGTGCAGGTGCGATCGGTACCCGTCAAAACTCGCCGGGTAGAGCTAAACGAGCTAAAAATTCGCGAACCCAAGAAAAAAGAGCTGACCACCGTAGAAGCCTCCCTGCGGCTGGATGCGATCGCCTCCGCTGGGTTTGCCATGTCGCGCGGCAAAATGGTGGACTTAATTAGCGGCGGCGATGTACGAGTCAACTGGAAAGACATTACCCAACCCAGCCATCCGCTCAAAACAGGAGATTTGGTCGCCATTCGCGGCAAAGGGCGATTAGATGTAGGCGAAATTGCAATTACCAAAAAAGATCGCTACCGCGTGCAGCTCACCCGCTATTTATAACGTTAGCGGTAAGCTGCTGCCTATTTTTGCTCCTGAGGCAGGCTATTTTGCAGCTCAATTCCCGCTACAGTAAGGGGATAAATTAAGGGGATAAATTCATTGGCTCAAAATTGCAGGAAGAATGATTTGATCGCATTTCTAACTTTGCAACGTTTTGAAACGATAAATTTACACGATGGGATCCCTTCCCACTGATTCTCACTGCACACCTTCCTTTAGAAAAGAGGCGATCGCGATTTGGACGAAACACTTCAGGTCTACATCAACAGGGTTGCCCGGATGACGCTGCCAGAAGCCCGTAAGTCGCAGGTGCAGCACATCCAGCCATCTCCTAAATTTCAGCTACAGACCGACGGGCAACTTGACCCCACGCCGTTTCCTGGCTACACAGTCATTACACCGCCCTGGGTAAACGATGCAGAAAACGGGGTGTTCTACGAACAGTTGCAGCAGTTGCAGCAGCAAATCGGGCAACAGTTGCCGCCAGGGTTACTGGTGCCACTGCCGCCAGAAAGTTTTCATATGACCCTGGCAGATTTAATCTGGGACAGTGCATTTCAGCATGCCGTGGATGAAAACCCTGAATTTGAACCCCGTTTGCGCGATCGCATTACCCAGATTTTTCAAGACTATCAGCCCTTGCTAAAAACGATTAAACCCATTTACTGGCAAGCGTTAGGGCTAACGGTCATGACCCGTTCCCTCGGTGTCTGTCTTGCGCCCAAAGATGAAAGCGCCTACGAGCAAATCTTGCTATTGCGTCGCGCTATCTATCAAGACTTGGGGTTAATTGCACTTGGCATTGAGCAGCAATATTACCTAACAGCGCACGTTACCTTGGGATACTTCGGCTTCCTGCCCGATGATTTAGATCGTGACCAGATTAGCGACACCCTCAGCCAAATCAATGACCACTGGCTAGACCACACCCCACTCCAACCCCTTTGGATTCAGCGCGCCGAACTCCGCAAGTTCGACGATATGACACAGTATTACCGCAAAGATGATTGGCCAGCCGTACAGTTTTGAGTGGGGATTGTTTGAGCTGGGGGCGGGGTGTTGTTGCATGCAGTGATGAGTTGCCCCTCATCCCATGGCATTGCCAAAACCGAGGCAGGCCGTCAATCTCAACAATCTCTCAACAATCTCTCAACAATAGATTGACTGTATTAACTCAAATGCGCTTTAATCTGTCAATGCAGCATTTTTGGATGGCTGTTCTCCAGAATGTTGCTAGATGCCCAAAAATTTAGTCAACGCCACCGGACGTAGCTGACCACAGCGTCCGGTGGCTGACCCCGAAGACTGAAGTGCACAGTCAGGAGGCTGAGGAACATTGTACGACAATCCCCTCTAGCCACCCGAGCTTGCCATGGCCGCAGGTCTAGGGTGGCTAAGTTTTTGGGTTTTCCTAATCCCTCGTTACCCAGGAAAGCCCAAATGACTCATTCATTTCTCTCCACCGATGCAGCTTCTGCATCTAGCTTGCCCGTAGTAATTGTCGATACCC
>JAYUYI010000156.1:0-1965 GCA_043752545.1 Thermoleptolyngbya sp. | reverse complement strand
CTGCACGTGAGGTAGGTAGATAGGATTTTGTTGTTGGTCGAACCAGTTCAGGAAGGCATGAAAGCGGTCTTGTTGGAGAGTCTCTGCTGATTTGAACGGGTTTAGAATGCGATCGAGCCGCGCTTTATCGTCATGCCAAATTCTAAAGGACGCCCGCCCCTTCCGTTCACCCCAGTTGTTTGGTTCTGTTTTTCTCTCCGATGCCTCCCTAAACACCTCAATCGTCTGAACTCCGCCGACTCCCAACTTAATACCTTTGCGTTTGCCGTGGTATTTGGCGATCTCCTGATCGGCAATCTCATAGTCTGCATAATGCCTGGAAGCCGCGAGCGATCGCCTCAGTTCATCAGTGTTAGCCTTTTGAATCGCATAGTGGCCTTGAATAGCTGCTCTGAACTCGGTTTCATTCACCGATGGCGGACAGTACCAGAAGGTAGCGATCGTGCTGTAGACAGCCCTAAACAGGTGTGTGTAGAGGCTATTTTTGCCCTCCCTGGTAGGAACGAGGTTAGCAAAAGCGCGATCGCAAGCCTTCGCTACAGCTTGTTCATACTTACGGTTAATTGTTTTTGGGTCAAGGTCTGTTGCCTCTGGCAGTTCAGCTCTGAGGCGAGACAGGGCGTTGAGGACGCGATCGGCAGTGGTCAGGGTAGGGATTTCAAACGTCAATCCCTCCTCCTCCCGCCGCCGCTTCAGCGCTCCGGTGAAAGTCACACTCCACTGAGACTTTTTCTCGAACTGAGCGGTACTCAAAATCTCAGCAACCCGTCGCCCCGTCAGCACCGCCAACCCGGCTGCAATATCGGCCCAATCCGGCTTACCAACAATTAGGTTCACTGCCTTAGCCACGATCGCGTCAGGGTCTTCAATCTGCCGGGTAGCCTCATTACGTTCAGCTACCCGACCTTGCTTACGATCGTTGATCTGTGCATACTCCTCGGTTGTGAGTCCGAGGTGCTTCAACACCCAATGGCCATCACCCAACTTGTCCTTGAGGTAGCGGCGGAGCTCGTCAGAAAGTCCTTGCTTCTGAGTTAATGCCTTAGCACCGTGATTGTTCCAATCTTGCCTGATTCGCTGGTTCAGTGCTTCTGCCTGCTGTCTACCCTCTACTGTGTTTTCCAGAGATTCGATCACGAGGAGGTAGTCAGTTTCAATTGCCTCTTGTAGCCATCTACGAGTCATGAAGTGTTCTCCTGGTAGTGAAGTAAGGGGAAAAAAGCTTCTTCTCCCCTAGGAAGGGGCAGTACAAGCCGTCTAGAAGTTCTCAGAGAAAGCCTGACGGTTGAGCCACTAGGCGGCGGTGTGTCTGATCCACCCATGCTGTTGAGCGATCGCATGACATCCTCAACTTGAACTAGCATAGGGATAACGCCTTAGTGGGGTATGGCATTCGGTCAGATTGGTGTTTGGCGAATGCATTATGATATGCATATCATAATGCATTCGCCATCTATATGCAAGTATTTCACATAGATGCTGAATGCATAAGACTCAGTGGAGATGTATGTTTCAGAGATTGACAGCATCAATAGGGGCGATCGCAAGTCATTGAGACAGATTTCCAATCATCCAATTCCTATCAACGCTTATCCATAGGCAAAACTAAGCAGATTGCGTCTATCCATATCAAAATTGAATAAAGCGGATCTTAACTGATATGGATGTTAAATAGGTAGTTACAAGGGCGATCGCTCTACCAATACCCGTTGAAGCCTAAAAACCCTACTGAAAGCCGTTTTCAGTCATAGAGATCTCTGTATGAGTATGCAACAATGATCACTATCCATAAGCAATTTATATGGATGCTGGTTGATATAGATCACTTGTATGCGGTCGCATATAGACATGGGGATGCAAATATGTTCTGAACATATTCGCATCCCCATGTCTATATGCGACCGCATACAAGTGATCTATATCAACCAGCATCCATATAAATTGCTTATGGATAGTGATCATTGT
>JAYUYI010000155.1:0-1966 GCA_043752545.1 Thermoleptolyngbya sp. | reverse complement strand
GTGAGGGCGATCGCCACCATCTCATCGGTAGCGGCCATTTCCAAGTTGAGGTGGGTTCGCACCGTTTGCCGCAGCAGGGTCACATCCCGGTCTTGAATGTGGCGGCGGTCTTCTCGCAAATGGACGGTAATGCCGTCGGCACCGGCTAGTTCGACCAAAACAGCCGCCGCTACAGGGTCAGGTTCTACCGTTTTTCGCGCCTGCCGAATGGTGGCTACATGGTCAATATTGACGCCAAGGGTGGGCACTTGCTCAGGACTCCTTTTAGCTCCTACTACTTAATCATGCCAGACTATCCATCATGCCAGATGTTGGCGTATGAGCACACCGGGCTGGCGTAACCCGTCTAGGGTCGGGCTTCCGGTGCAAAATAAGACGGTCGTCAGTTCGGCTATTAGGGCGTCAGTGAGGGCATGCAGGGCAGCTTCAGACTCGGCAGCGGCGTGCAGGAAGGGCAGCGCCAGCCCGCCTAGGTTTGCTCCAAGGGCGATCGCCGTTGCCACATCCAACCCATTGCGCAGCCCGCCTGAGGCAATCAGCGGCAGTGTTGGAGCTACCTGCCGAATTCCGGTAATGCAGTCGGCGGTGGGAATGCCCCAGTTGGCGAAGGTGTTGCCCAAGCGGCGCTGGAGGGGGTCTTTGGCGCGTTCGCTTTCCACCCGTGCCCAAGAGGTGCCGCCTGCCCCCGCAACATCAACGGCGCTGATCCCGGCTTCTAACAGCCGCTGCGCCATGGGGGCAGAAATGCCGTTGCCGACTTCTTTGGCAATCACAGGCACGGGTAGCTGCTGACAGAGGGTGGCAATTTTGGCCAGCAATCCGTGAAAGTTGGTATCTCCTTTGGTTTGCACACATTCTTGCATCGGGTTGAGGTGCAGTACCAGCGCATCGGCCTCTAGCCAATCCACCACTCGCTGGCATTCGTCTAGGCCGTAGCTATAGTTCAACTGCACTGCCCCTAAGTTGGCAAACAGCAAAATGTCGGGGGCGTGCGATCGCACCGCAAAGGTAGAAATCACCTCAGGATTCTCGATCGCCACCCGCTGAGAGCCAACACCCATGGCCAACCCATAGTGCTGTGCCGTTGCGGCCAGTCGGCTGTTAATCAGCTGCGCCAGTTCAGTGCCTCCAGTCATTGAAGAAATTAGCAGCGGAGCCTGCAACCGCTTGCCCAAAAAGACGGTACTCAAATCCAGATCGCGGCGATCGACCTCTGGCAAACAGCAATGGGTAAAGCGATAGCGCTCTAACCCGGTGGTCGTTTGAAACTGCACATTTTCTTCTAGGCAAACCCGCAAATGATCGGCCTTACGAGTCTGGGTGGCGATCGCAGCGGTGGCAGGGTCGCCCCCAGGGATAGGAGATTGCCGATCGGCAGCATTCCGGCTGGCTGGCTGGTCAAGGGCGGGCGGCGGATTGGGTAATGACTTCATGGAGTCTGAGTGCAGGAGATCAATTTTCATCAATCAGTTTTCATCAATCAGTGTGACATGCACAGCTCTTCTGTGATCGGGGTTTCGTCAACAATGCGATACATCGTAGAGACGAAATGGATCGCGTCTCTCAGGAATTTAAACGGGTTTGATTAGCTCGACGCGATCGCGACCGTCAATCGCCTGCAAGTAGACTTTAACGATTTCTTCTTTGGCGGTAGGTAATTTTTTCCCGGTGAAGTCGGGATGAATCGGCACTTCACGGTGACCGCGATCGACTAGAACGGCCAGCCAAATCTTTTCGGGTCTGCCATATTCGGTGACGGCATTCAGCGCGGCGCGAATGGTGCGCCCTTTGTAGATCACATCATCTACCAGCACCACTGTTTTGTCGGATAGCTCTAGTGGAATGTCCGTTTTTTCGGGCGTTCGCAGATTACTGCGGCTTAAGTCATCGCGCCAAAAGGTAATGTCCAAATGCCCCACAGGCACCATCACACCCTCCAGCGCCTGAATTTGCTGTGCCAGTAGTT
>JAYUYI010000154.1:0-1966 GCA_043752545.1 Thermoleptolyngbya sp. | reverse complement strand
TCTGCCATACTCTGCTGCTAGCTGACGCACCTCAGCAATTTTTTCCGCCACTTGAGCTGGCGGTTCACCCCAAGTCAAATACAGATCCACATGCTTGGCTGCCACCCGTTTGGCGATCGCAGAAGATCCGCCAAAATAGAGTGGGGGATAGGGTGACTGCACAGGCGGAAACAGCACCTTACCGCCTTTGATTTGCAAGTGATGCCCTTCAAAGTCCACCACCTCACCCGCCAAAATTCGCCGCCACACCGTGAGAAATTCATCGGTTAGATCATACAGATCGCCCTTATCGAGGTGCACGCCATCGCCCGCCAATTCAGCCGGATCGCCACCCGTCACCACATTGACGAGCAAGCGACCCTGCGACAGCCGATCGAAGGTAGCTGCCATCCGAGCCGCCAGTCCAGGCGACGCAATTCCCGGTCGAATTGCCACCAAAAACTTCATCCGTCGCGTGGCGTGAATTAACGAGGATGCCGTCACCCACGCATCTTCACAAGAGCGCCCAGTCGGCAGCAACGCCCCCGCAAACCCCAGCGAGTCGATCGCCCCCGCTAGCTGCAACAGATAGTCTGGCGTCACTGCCCGCCCGCCCGTCGCAGTGCCTAAATAACGGCCATCCCCATGCGTCGGAAAAAACCAAAAAATATTCATATCTTTTCCGCTTTCCGCTTTCATCCTTCCGCCTTCACCCTTTCCAAACGGCATCTGCCACCTTGATTTGCTGAGGAATCAGCTTCAGATCAAAGAAGGTATCTGCGATCTTTTGTTGACCCGCAACCACGTCATCGGTGATGGGGAGAACGCCATAGTTACGCCGCTGTTCAGCCAAGTCGAGAGCCGCTTGGTCGATCTTTAGTTCTTTTGACAAGAAGCTAGCCACCTCGGGCGGATTGCTCTTCGCCCACTCACTCACCTTTGTCAGCTCATCTAGCACCGTCTTCACTAGCTCAGGCTTACCCTGCACAAAGCTTTGAGTAGAGAGGAAAAAGCCGCGATTTTCGACCAGCCCCTTGCCATCTACCAGCACCGTTGCCCCGATCGCCTTTTCAGCCGCCGCCAAAAACGGATCCCAAATGACCCAGGCATCCACCGCCCCTTGCTCAAACGCAGGCCGAGCATCGCCGGGTGGCAAAAACACGGTTTGAATATCGCCATACTGCAACCCAGCAGATTCCAGCGCCCGCACCAATAGATAGTGAACGTTAGAGCCTTTGTTGAGCGCCACTTTTTTGCCCTTCAAGTCGGCCACGGTTTTAATCGGAGAGTCTTTGCGCACCAAAATTGCCTCAGCTGCACCGCCCAATGGTTCGTAGGCGACATAGGCCAGAGGAGCGCCCGCCGCTTGGGCAAAAACAGGCGGAGCTTCCCCCGTGTAGGCAAAGTCAATGCTGCCAACGTTGAGCGCTTCTAGCATTTGTGGCCCAGCGGCGAACTCGTTCCAGGTGACCGATACGCTGTCCGGCTGCAGCCGTTTTTCTAAATCTCCTTTGGTTTTAAGGAGATTCAGCGCTGTCGAAGATTTTTGGTATCCCACTCGCACCACCTGAGCTTCGGTTGGTGAAGCGGCAGGGCTAGAGCTGGCAACCCTAGTAGGACTGCCGCCAGAACAGGCCGCCAGCCCCAAACTGATGCTGAATCCCAGAGCAAACAGCAGCGCACAGGTGCGGAGCGATCGCGCCAGTACTGACGTGTCAGGTCGCCTGCCCCAGCCTGCCGAAAAGAGCCGCTGCCCAAACAAGCTTCCTAGGACAGGTAACGGGTTAGAGAATGACAAGAACCGAATTAGATGAGTAAACACGACCTTTTCCTCTGCTGTTTTAACTGAATCTAGGGCTAGAATCTACGGTAAGCCGATAGATATTTAGTAGTTTATGTAAGGAGAGATGATGCCACAGTCCAAATCAGAAAGCAAGTCTTTTTTGTCTGCTTCTATGCGTGCAAGCTCGCTAAGAATCCTGAAACC
>JAYUYI010000153.1:0-1970 GCA_043752545.1 Thermoleptolyngbya sp. | reverse complement strand
CGACGGTGAAGGCAATATCGCGAGTGGCGACGCCATCGACTAAGCGGCAGCGCTGCGACTGGATGATCATGTCTACGCTGATGTTGTGGGTGGCCAATAAGCGGAAGATTTTGGCGGCCATGCCGGGGCGATCGGGGACAAAGCGGATGGCGAGCTGGGCTTGGTTGAGATCAAGGGCGGCTCCTCGGACTGGAGGAACATCGGAGTTCACGGCTAAGCGGTTTGCCCCGTCAGCCACATCGGGGCGATGGCGACTGACGGGGGAAGAGTTGACGGTGAAGGCATCGCAGAGGGCAGCAATGGCGCGATCGCAATCGACTGCCCGAATGGCACAGCTCACCTGCACTTCTGAGGTGGAAATCATCTCCAGGTTGACCCCAGCATCGGCCAGGGTTTCAAACATCTGCGCGGCGACGCCGGGGCGACCAATCATGCCAGCGCCGGAGATGCTGACCTTGGCCATCTGCCGCTCTACCATCACCTCTGCTTCACCCGAATTGGGATCGGGGTCGGCTCGGAAGGCAGGGGCGATCGCCTCTGCCACGGACTCCGCCCGGGTCAGCGAATTTTTGGTGACGGTGAAGGCAATGTCGTTGGTGTTGCCTTCATGAATCGACTGGATAATTAAATCCACGTCTAGGTCTTGGGTGGCAATTTCACCAAATAGACGGGCAGCGATCCCAGGGCAATCTGGAATACGCAATAGCGCTACTTTGGCCTGGTCGGTATCAAACTCAACGGCATCCACAGGCTGGGCAATTTCTAGTCCTTCGAGCGATCGCGGCTGCGGCGCAGGTGACACGACCTTGGTACCAGGATCATCCGTCCAGCTCGATCGCACCACCAGCATGACGCCATAATTGCGGGCAATTTCCACCGCGCGGGGATGCAGCACCTTCGCGCCCAAACTGGCCAGCTCCAGCATTTCATCTGAGGTAATTTCGGTCATTAGCTGCGCGTCGGGCACAATCCGGGGATCAGCGGTCAAAATTCCTGGCACATCGGTATAGATTTCACAGGCATCGGCTCGCAGCGCCGCCGCGAGTGCCACCGCCGAGGTATCAGAGCCGCCGCGTCCCAGGGTGGTGATTTCTAAATCGACGGCGCTGCTAATCCCCTGGAACCCAGCGACTACAACCACTTCACCATTATGCAGATGGCGCTGCATCCGCTCGGTTTCAATGTTGAGGATGCGGGCACGAGAATGGGTGGCTTCTGTGACGATGCCGACCTGTGCCCCAGTTAGCGACGTGGCAGGTTGCCCCAATTCTTGCAGTGCCATACTGAGCAAGGCGATCGTCACTTGCTCCCCGGTGGAGAGCAGCATATCCATCTCGCGGCGGCTAGGGTTTTTGGAAATATCGTTGGCCAGCTTCACCAGCCCATCCGTGGTTTTACCCATGGCCGACACCACCACCACCACCGAATTGCCAGCCTTGACCGTTTGCAAAACCCGCTGGGCTACCGCCTGAATTCGCTCAACCGTTCCAACCGATGTACCGCCGTACTTCTGAACAATTAACGCCATATTTTTTACTTCACCCGCCCACCATCTGCGATTCCCGACTGTTGCGCCGTCCGAAATCCCCAGTAAGCGAAAATCATTGACCCATCCAACTTATCAGACTTGGGAGGAAGGGGGAAGGGATTACATCATGACAGTGACAGGGCATGGCAGCAACAGGCCATGGAGCTACCATGCCCCAACCACATAATGACCTGCCAAAAACTGCATCAGAGGCAAGTCATCTGGACTAAGCGGGAACCAAATCTGGCAACAAGGTAAGAATTTCTACCCCAGTTTCTGTGACTGCAACAGTATGTTCAAACTGGGCAGAAAGCTTGCGGTCTTTAGTTACAGCAGTCCAATTGTCGGCTAAGACTTCTACGTCGTAGGTGCCTTCGTTAATCATCGGTTCAATGGTAAACACCATGCCGGGTCGCATCTTTTTACCCTTGCCTCGCGTTCC
>JAYUYI010000152.1:0-1974 GCA_043752545.1 Thermoleptolyngbya sp. | reverse complement strand
CAGTGCCAAGCCCCTACACCCCATTTTCTCTCATCCTTCCTAACTCATCCTTCATCCATAACTACTCAGGCTATAGACAGCCCTCATCCCCTAGCCCCTTCTCCCTACTTGGGAGAAGGGGAACCGAACCAGTTCAAAGTCCCTCTCCCCACTTGGGAGAGGGATCTAGGGTGAGGGCAGACTGAGTAGTTTTTAGAATAATCACTCTGATTTCAACAGCAGCGTGTGGCAATGTCACACGCTGCTGTTTGGTGTGGGTTGGGGCAGGTGGTGATGAGGGCGATGACCGCCAGGTTTGTTCCAAAACTTATGATTTTTAAAGGTTTTTGCAGCATTACTTAATTCTATCTTTGTCATTTCTTAAACTGATCTCAGTACAGTCGAAGTGTCTCTAGTTTTGTGGCACTCGTGGTGCTTGCGATCGCCCGAGACTAGATTAGCAAAGCCTTTAGTTTAAGATCCTTGAGAGAAAGATACCTCATGTCCATGAAACGTAGACACTTTTTGATGTTTATGGGAGCGGGTGCTGGGTCCATTGCACTTCAACCGTTTGTCCAAACTGGGGAAAACCTTTCTATTTCGCTTGAAGGAGCCCCGGCGGTGGCTCAGACGGCAGGGTTGCCCTTTGTGCCCGTTAAAGGTCCGATGCCCGTAGAAACGGCTGGAGTTGCGTTAACGCGCCAGATTTCGCAATACGGTAGCTATGCCGTGAAGGATGATGTGGTACTACCCCCTGGCTTTACCTATGATGTGGTGGTATCTTGGGGCGATCGCATTGGTGACAACGATCACTTCGGCTATAACAATGACTATTTGTCGTTTGTTGAAACGGCTCCTGGCGAAGGCTACTTGACGGTTAATCATGAATACATCAGCGCCAAGCCTTGGTCGCAAACCTATCAGCAAGTGATTGGCAAGTCTCTACCATTTGCCGATGTTAAGGCTGCTGCTCAGGCTGCAACCGATGGAGAGCTTGATGTTTACTCACTGCCCGATGGGGATGCGCTAAAACAGAAAGTCTATGAACTGTCGAAAGCGGCTCAATATGATGCGGGGTTGAGCGTGATCTCAATTCGTCGTAAGGCCGATGGCAGCTGGGAACGCACCTATTCCAATCAAGATCGCCGCATTTCCGGGATCTCTGGACTAGAAGACGGCAACTATCTGAAAACCACCGGGCCAGCGGTATCGATCTTCCGCAAGACCAGTGGCCAAGGCTACATTGACAAGCTGGGCGACAAGATTATCGGGACGCACCAAAATTGCTCTGGTGGCACCACCCCCTGGGGAACGGTGTTTAGCGCTGAGGAAAACTTCCAAGGCGAAGTGGCAGACCCCGTGTACGCGGATGGCACTGCTTTTTCTCCTAGCAATACGCCGTTTGTCTGGGTTACAGCCGACGGTGAAATTGAAGATATCGCTGGACAGGGCAATGCACTGGGCTACCAGGGCAATAAATATGGTTGGATGGTCGAGATCGACCCGGCTAAGGCCAACGACTACGGCACCAAGCACACCTGGCTAGGGCGCTTCCGGCATGAAGCCGTCGGGTTCCGGGCTGTGGAAGGTAGAAAACTGGCAGTTTACTCGGGCTGCGATCGCCGTGGTGGTCACCTGTACAAGTTTGTCAGCGCCAACACCATCCGCGATCTCAAGAGCAAGTCAAACTCTCGGTTGCTATCGGACGGCATGCTCTACGGCGCTAAGTTTAACCCCGATGGCACGGGTCGCTGGGTTGCGCTCAAAGCAGACACCCCCGTCAATCCCGACCTGCCCAGCGTTCATGTAGGTGGCATGATTACCTTGCCGAAACGCCCCGATGGTGGGTTTGAAAAAGTCAAGGACGATGCCGCGATCGCCACCTTCAAGTCCCAATTCAAAACCCTGGGTGACCTGTACACAGGCAACGCGACCGAAAAGCAAGGCGCAATTTTGATTGATGCCCACTACGCGGCGAATGCGGCGGGCGTCACC
>JAYUYI010000151.1:0-1975 GCA_043752545.1 Thermoleptolyngbya sp. | reverse complement strand
GAGATTAGAGTTGGTAAAAGATGGCGGTAGCGATCGCATAGTCTCCATCATGACTGAGGCTAAGCTGCCACTGACCTCCAGCACCCCAACTGGCAACCAGGGCTGCTGCCGCTCGATAAAAGTAGATTTGAGGTGCACCGTCCGTTCGGCGTTGAATTTCGACATCGGTATATCGAACTCCGTCCCATCCAGTTCCCATCGCTTTGACGACAGCTTCTTTAGCGGCCCACCGCCCCGCCAACCAAATGCCCCCAGTCTCTCGACCTAAAGGCGGTTTAGAGCTGACCTGGTAGTAGACGTGCTGTTCCGTATCGGTGTAGACCTTTTGCAGAAACCGATCGCCATATTGGTCAACCAGCGCGGTAATTCGAGAGATGCAAACGATATCGGTACCAATGCGGATGCTCACGCTGTCACATTTATACAGTCACCCTATTACATTAGGTTAAATTGTAGCAGATTGATACAAAAAACCATTTTCTTTCAGGGAATCTCAGCCAAACTTCGAGCGCAAACCACGCAAACCACTCGGTGGCAACAGGCGACAGCCGTAAGTCTGTTTGCGCTCTGTTTAGCGCTCTGTCGCCACAGGCTAGTAGAGGGTAATTAGAGGCTGCCCCACACGAGTCGAGCGCTTAAAAAGACACCCAAACCAATTAAACTGAGCCAATCTAACCAGATAAACCTAAACTGGTGCCATTTAACGCGGTGCCGACTGGGGCTGGTAAACCCACGCACCTGCATGGCGCTGGCAATCTGCTCGGCGCGCACTAACAAATTGTCGAGCAGCCGCTCTGCGACCGTTAGCCATACTTGAGTAGTACCCCGAAACCCTAGTTTTTTCCAGTTAATGGCTCGGGTTCGTACCGATCGCACCAAGTTTTGCACCTCTTCGAGCACTAGGGGAATAAACCGCAGCGATAGCGTTAGAGTCAATATAATCTCGGTAATGGGTAACCCTAGACGTCGCAGTGGACTGAGCAAATTTTCTAGCCCAGCGGTGATTTCTTCCGGTGCGGTTGTCAGCAAAAACAGATTAGTGCTGGCCAATAAGGTAAAGATTAAGCTGCCCACTCGCACAGCCAAATTCAGCGATCGCCGCGTTATTTTCAGAAAACTACGGTCGAACAGCACGTACTGATAAGCAGTGGGCTGGGGCAGTGGAGAAGGAACAATAGTGGAATCTGAGTTAGGGAAGGGCGATTGAGTGCTGGGTGAGGCGATCGCCACGTCATCTATGGGCAATCGAGTCTGGTGGGCGACCTTCAGCCCGTCGGGAGCAAATAGAGTCACGCCAAACAACAGGATGCTAAACAGGGCGACTAGCCCCATTTGCCGCCACCACACCCGTAAGGGCAGCAAGCTGCTTAGCATGAGCACCATGAGGCAAATCACTAGGGAGACTCGCCAGTATGGGTTTGCAGCGATCGGGGTCAACAAAAACGCCATCAACCAGGCTACTTTGAGGCGAGGATCAAGGCGATGTAGCCAGGTAATGGGTTGTTCTAGATATAGCCCAATAGGGAGCGATCGCAGCAGATCCATGATTAACGTTGACAGTTGACAGGTAGCGAGAAGCCGTTGACAAACGAGCCAGTAGCCCAGGGGTTACTAGACTTTTGTAGCTCGATTGGCCGGGTTTCGCTGCATCTCTCGGGTCTTTTTGCTGCGCCACAGCAGTCGTAGAGGCGTACCTGTAAAGCCTAAGCTCTTACGAAACTGTCCTTCTATATAGCGCCGATAGTTATCGTTAAATAGCTTAGAATCGTTGACAAATAGAGCAATTGACGGCGGCTGCGTAGAAACTTGAGTGCCATAGTAGATTTTGCCTTGTTTCCCTTGGCGGGTAGCCGGCGGAGAGTGCCACCCCACTGCATCTTCCAACACTTCATTAATAACTGAGGTAGAAACCCGGCGGCGGTGCTGTTCAGCAGCAGTATCCACTAGGTCAAGAATCTTCTCAACCCGCTGCCCG
>JAYUYI010000150.1:0-5175 GCA_043752545.1 Thermoleptolyngbya sp. | reverse complement strand
CTTATATTCGCTATGCACGGGGCACCCGTGGCAGCAGTGTGCAAAGCGCTTTCAGCGCTCCGATCTCAGATACCACTACCCCGACGATGGCCAGCGTTCGCGCTAAATTTACAACCGTGGCCAACGCGAAAAAAGACGAAGTGGGCGGCTCTTACGGTCGAATTTGGTTTGAGCCAGAACGCCTACCCCTGGTAGAAAGCGGCAACTAATGGCGCGGTTACTACTAGCGACCCCGGCGCTATGGTATCCAGGGCAGAGTGAGAAGGATTGGCAGGCAGAAGTAACAGCCATGATGGATCGGGCATACGTCACGGCTGCATTTATGCGAGGTGAGGTAGAAACCGATTCCTTTCTCGATTACCTTGCACAAGAATATGCAGATCCTATGGAGATATCCCAATCCTGGGAAGAGGAACTGTGCTTAATCTTGGCTTAAGCACTGCGGGTAACTGGAGACTCGTTTATTACCAACAGCACGTTGGCGATCCAGCGAATCGCAGGGTTCGGGCACCAATGATCGATATTATCGAGTTGCCCGTTACCATTCCCGGCCGGATTCTAGCAGTAGGGGCAAGTTACCTTGATGCTTCTCCTAGTTGGTATACGGCCGGATTCTTCTACCAGGAAGTGCGAGGCGCAACCCTAGACGATACGCTCGTTTTTCCCGGCGTGACTGGGGGAAGTGGGGCCGTGTTGGATGCCTGCAAAAAGCGGATCATTCTCAACACGATCGAACTGCATATATTTGAGAGACTCGCATCAGAGCATTCGTTTCGATTCGAGGCGATGGCCTGGATTCCTCGGATCATTCTGGGGGTGTGGGAATACATCGGAGAGGAAAGCAACAGTACAGAAGATCTGATCCAGGCGACTCGGATCGACTTAGCAAGAATTGAATTTAAGGTGAATCAACTATGACGACTCTCAGTATTGCTGGACTGACTCAAAAGCTACCCGATGAGGCGATCACGTGGGCCGGTTTCGGAGAACCCGTAAGAATGAATGTCACCCTATTAACGGGTGAAGCGCTGACCCCTGAATCGAGCGCTCTGGAGTTAATCGTTAAGCTGCTTAGTGGGCTGTATCAACTGCAAACAGCCGTAAATGTGACCCGGTTGGCCGCCGCACTGGAACCGATCACCCTGGTTACCAGGATGGTTGATGGGGGGGTGTCAGGGAACCCGGTGATCAGTTTTACTGTGGCAGTTGAAATTGATCTCAATGCCTCATTAAACAATTTGATCGACCCTACTGTTTAGGATGATCCATGCCTCTACATTCCGATGAATCTATAGCAGTTAGTCAGTCAGTCTTGAAACAATCCGTTGCAGGTCAGGCAACCGCTATCAAATTGGTGAGCGCAAAGCAGCGACGGCTGATCACGTTCTACAACGATAGTCCGAACCCGTTGTATATCGACTTTGGATCAACCGTTTCAAAGGCTGATTTTGCCGTAAAAATCCCTGCACAGGGTTATTATGAATCCCCCTATCCTGTATCTCTGGCAGTGATGGGCATTTGGGACGGAATCGGAGGAAAAGCACTGATAAGGGAGTTTATTTAATGCCACTATTTCACGCTTCCGCAGCTGGGCCGATTGCTGAGACTAGCACTACATCTAGTATTACAACGATTGCATCTACCGCTACATCAAGCGTTATCCTTGCCGCTAATACCAACCGAAAAGGGGCAACGGTTGTGAATAGATCCACTTCTAAACTCTATTTAGCGATGAGCGCCACAGCGACGGCAGCCGCTTTTACGGTTCCACTTGATCCGGATGATTATTGGGAAGCTCCATTTAAGTACACCGGGATTATTTCGGGTATTTGGGTGAGTGCTAACGGGAATGCGATCGTAACTGAATTAACATAATGCCATTGATTAAATCAGGGCAATTAGTACAGCAAACTGCGCTCGACGCTGAGTCGGCCGCCAGGATTGCGGCCGATGCCGCAATCCTGGCGGCACTCGATCAACTGACTCAAAGAGTAAATAATCTGTCTTCACCAACTCAACCAGTTAGTCGAGATATTTCAAGATTTAATCCACTGGCTTACAGCACTTCAAATTCATCTAGCTATTCATATTATTCCTCCTTCACGATGTCGGGATTGGGCGATGGGAATGTAAATGCTGGAATGATGGCTTCTTCTCCTTCCCCCATACCTGGACAGACCGAGGGCCGGATTTTTGTTCATGTGGCGATGCCTTCAGCAAGATTCCTTAACGCGATCGATCTTTGGTGTGGACAATTTAACGGTCTGTATAATTTGCCTAGTAGATTTGAAATCTATCGGGATTTCGTAATAGACACAAGCAGCACCCCTCTTTATACAAGTCCTCTGGCTCAAGTCTCAACGCAACAAACTTTTGATTTGACCAGCATTGCAGCACTAAACACTTCTCTGACTCTGATCACGATCGCTTTTGTTTATGCAGCGCCAGGTAGTGGAACCGTGTCTGTCAATGAACTCGCATTCAAAGGATATGCAGCATAAATGGGTAATGTTGATGTCAATTCAATCATTTCGCTTTTAACTTTTCTGGCTGGAGCAGGATCGGCCGTGTGGGGAATGTTGCAATACTACTCATCTTCTGAAAAAAAGAAGTTTGCGGCAGAGAGAGAGTTTCAGCATTTAAAGAATAATCAGCAGCAAATGCAGCAGGCGTTGAACAAGATGATGGATGAGCTAGACGATCTGAGTGATGATATGAAAACTCAGAACGCCTGTTTTAACCTGCTGCTTAGTCAATCAGGGCAGTCACTATCTGGTATTTTTGCCCAAAAAAGCCGCAATGAACCAACCACAGACCGAGAGAATTAACGCAGAGCTGGTTAAAAGCATTAAGGCTTTTGTGATCGAGGCGATCGACCACCTGCTAGAAAATCGCCTGGAAACGGCGATCGCTCTAGAGGAGTTGGTCGCTGAAATTAGGCAACGGAATGCAGAAGAGGGGGGAAGCTCTCAACAGCGTTAGCGTGGTTTTAACTCTGGTGAGAGATTTATTCACACCAAACAGCCGTAACCTTACCTGGGAACGGGTTTCGGGGTATCTTTCTCCATTCTTTTGGAAAATGCGATCGCGAAAATCGAAGCGGCGGGCTGTTGGGGGAGGTTGTGAGTGTGTTTTTTTGGAGGTTTGGTCGGGGGCAGATGCGGTCGCGCGATTCTCCACCTTCTTAAGAGCGGTTGCCTGTAACGGTAGATCGGGCTGAGTTTCTATGGTTTCAGGTAGGAGTTCTAAGAGCGGTAGATCAACGGGTAGAGGGCACTCTAGAGGGGCGTTACAGGCACTATTTTCTAAGTGCTCTGGATGCCATAGTTTCAAATTCTTATAGAGCGTAGCAAGGCTACATTTAGCGGCGACGGCGATCGTGTTGGCTCGTTCCCGGATCGATGTAGCGATCTGCTCAGTGCTGGCGACGGCGTCCGTGATGCGCTCGATCGCGTTAGATGCCTTTTTAGCGTTGATCTCGGCGCGGCTATCGCCTTTCCCTTTTTCAGCTTTCCAGGGATTCCCCAGTCCAGGAGAGCATGAAGGATGGGGCCGGTAGTATTTCTCACATTCGATCGACCATCGGCGCGATCGGCTCTCGATCTCGTGCTGATGCTGACAAAATTCTAAGTAACCAGGAGCGCTGATGATCGTCTTAGTCACATAGTCGATTAAATCGTCACCCGATAGGGATTTAAATACGATGCCATAACGAGCGATGATTTTGAGCAGTTCATTAGTCTGTCCCTTTTTACTGAATCCGCTATTGATCTCTAATTCAGAATCCTCACGCCACTGACGGGCCGATCTACTTTCAGAGGGCCGTCCTGAATTCTTATTTTTAGTTTTAGCAACGGCGATCGCCTCGGTTAGTTCATTCATTTCATTCCCGGCTGCGGCGGTGTCCCACATTCCTAGAAACTGGTGCAGGTCGTTCGAGATGATATCACCATCTTGATCGAGGATAAACGATCCAGCTTGCAAGGGCAGACGATGGGCCGTGTAGTTGGTGAATCCCCCCTTTAGATAGCCTTTGCAGTTGGGAAAGGATTCGAGCGCGCCTGGTGCGAAGTGAAAACCGGCCTCAACCAGACACCATTTGATCGCTACGGCCACGCCATAGGTCGGTAAAGCTGCGCTGAATGGAATGTAGAGATGTAAGCCGTTTGAGTCGCTCGATCTAATCAAAATGGTGCGATAGATCCCGATCGATTCGAGAGAGTGAATCAGCGATCGCAGAGCAGCCGGATCATTATCAGGGTGATAGGGGGATTCAGCATCGATGTCCAGCATCGCGTAGCGGGTCAGTTTGCCGAACCGCAATCCGATCAGCGTTCGGGCATCTTGCCACATTGCCCAAAGTTTACAAGGGCTGAGTGGATATCCTGATTCAGTGCCCCACGATGGATCGGCGGCATCCTTATAGATAAAGTGCCAATTGTAATTAAAGATCGCCGTTAGCCTATCCACAAGGGCGATCGGGAAAAGTGGCACGGTTGATACTGGAAAGCGCGAAACATCGTTTATCATGTTATTCACTGGTTGCGACTGGTTACGGTTACTGAATCCCTCTGTTCTTGGATCGTTCATAGGGGATTCCCTTTACGGTTAAGTTGATGGCAAAAGCCCTACAGATTTGTATCTCTGGTAGGGCTTTTTGCTGTGCATTCTCAGAGATACAAATCTCTAGGATCTTATGCTCAAGCTCTCAAAATTTCACTATTTTTTATTAAAGATCATCTAGATCAGCCGAAATAGTAAATCTGTACCCTCTCACCTTGAGAGCTTCTTCTAATAATATTTCAAGAATTTTTGATCTAGATCTGCGCTCTTTTTTGGCTTCACGAACGATCGCCGCCTGAAGCTCAGGGCTGACATAGACACTAAATTTAGGCTTGCTGGTAGTGATATCTTTTGGAGTGGATAAAGTCATTTGTGGTTAGAGTAGCTCATTTCATATAAATATAAGCTAATATCTGAAAGTCAGATAAAACCGAGGCAACGCGATCACGTCCCTCGGATGCTCCACAAACCGCTTAAAGCTATATGGAGACTTTAATTATGCCAATCCGAGAAGCAGAGATCACTAAACCCATGCCCCAATGGGAAA
Source organism: Thermoleptolyngbya sp. (assembly GCA_043752545.1). Lineage (GTDB taxonomy): Bacteria > Cyanobacteriota > Cyanobacteriia > Elainellales > Elainellaceae > CASBQJ01. Next base: position 65 of record JAYUYI010000150.1, on the reverse strand, counting down.
AGCCGATCGAAACCTACCCTCTGATCAATCACTTTGGCAGCGATTACCAACTCATTCCGATCAAA
>JAYUYI010000149.1:0-5184 GCA_043752545.1 Thermoleptolyngbya sp. | reverse complement strand
AAGATTACCCTTCCAACAAGCCACTGGGTTGGGATACGCTAAACGAGGCTCCTCCCGCCGTGCCCGGAAAAGGCAGCGGTATTTTCGACCTGCAATATCTCGGCTTAGGCCAGCGTATTTCCTTTGACCAGGCCACCCTCAGCCGCCTGACCAATATCACCAAAATCATGGATACGCTGCAAGAGCGGGTGCGGCCACTGCCAGCAGGTGCGGTGGCATTGCCGCCCGTTGCCCCTAAAAATCCGCTTCAGTTTAATGCTCAAAGCGGTTGGTTAATTGGGGCGCAGTTCTCTGTGATTGACACGCTGGAGATTAATTTAATCTTCAACGATCCGGTGCTCTATGGCATTCGCATTGGTTTACGCGGAGCCAAGGCCAAAATCTTCGCCGGGTTGGTGTTTGAAATTCTGTATCGCCGCATCAGCGATACCATCGGCGTCTATCACATTGAGTTAGTGTTGCCCGATGCCATGCGGCAGCTAGAGTTTGGGGCGGTTTCGGTGACGCTGCCGACGATTGTGGTTGACATCTACACCAACGGGGACTTTAAGCTCGATTTTGGATTCCCCTGGCGGTTCAATTTTGCCCGTTCCTTTGCGATTGATGCGTTTCCCTTTACGGGAGCGGGTGGGTTTTACTTCAACAAGCTGAGTGCTGAAACGGCCACCAGCGTTCCGATCATTACCAACGGCCGCTTTAATCCGGTAATTGAGTTTGGCATTGGCCTCAAAATTGGGCTAGGTAAAACCTTTAATAAGGGCGTATTGAAGGCCGAAATTAGCATTACCGTACAGGGCTTGCTAGAAGGGGTGATTGGCTGGTTTAACCCGACCGATCCAAACCTGGCGACCGATCAATACTACCGAATTCAAGGTGGGGTGGCGATCGTTGGCCGACTGTGGGGCATGGTTGATTTTAGTGTAATCCAGGTCGAAGTGGAGGTGATCGTCCGGATTGCGGTGCTGTTTGTGGTGGAATCCTACAAGCCAATTTTCCTGACGTTAACGGCTGAAGTGTCGGTGCGGGCTACTATAAAAATCGTATTTGTTAGCATTAGCCTTTCGTTTAAGCTGCAAATCACACAGGAGTTTACGCTGGGTTCGGCGCGCCCCACTCCTTGGATTCTCAACCCCGACCAAAGCGCCCGCCGCCCAGTCACGAGCACAGGGACGGAGTCTGCCCCGTCGTTGGCTGCGGCCAGTGCGGCCATGCCGTTTATGCCCGTGCCGGAGCCGCTGGAGGCCAGTTCTGAACCTGCTCCATCAATAGGCAACCGGGCAATGGGCAATCGGGCGATCGCCACTCCCCTGTCAGAATCTCCGTCAAACCTATCCCCACCCAGTACATCCCCACCGAATCTAGGGGCTGAGCCGAACCTGGGGGCTGAGCCGATCGCGTTTGACTCGGAACCGACCGCGTTTGACTCGGATGCCTCTCCCAGCGTAGCCGCCACCATCGCAGCCGCCTTTGCGCCGACTGCCCCAGAGGTGGCGATCGTCTCATTTGGCTTAGCCGCCGCAGGGCTAGCCGCCACAGCCACGCCCCTGAGCTGGCAGCCGATCGTCATTTTTCCGACCAAAGTCACGCTAGATCTGTTCTTCCAGCCCGCCTTCACGCGCAATTCTGAAGAGGTGCAGGGGATAGCGCTGCTGTTTATTGAGAATTCGATTGACCCCAATTCGTCGAGTTATGACACCTACGAAGACGACGCTGCCAAAAATACAGACTTTGATCTGCTGGCTCAGGCGCTCTTAACGTGGGCGATTTATGCCTACAAAGTTCCCCCCAGAGCGAATACGACGGATACCGTGACGCAGATTGAGATTACAACGGTAGAGCTAACGGAACTGGAAGCGCTCTACACGATGCTCACGACGGGAGAGCAGGATCAGCAAGACCTGTTTAGCTACCGGGCGCTGTCCGACTTTTTGCAGGCTAATTTTGTTCTGAAGATTAGCGATTGTGAGGCCAGTACCAGCGGCACCATTTTCCCGATGATTCCGCAACTGTCAATGAAGCTGGGCGATCGCGATGCGCAACGGTTTGATGCGCCAGACCTGCGGTTGACCGAACGCGATCGCCTCGATTTAGTCCACTACTTTGCCCAGCTCAAAGCCAGCCACGGCAGCACGGTTGAACAAACGTCCACCCCTATGGGTGACACTAATTCAGGCACCAACCCCGTTCGCGATCCGGGTGACGGATACTCGGTTGCCACATTTATCTTTGTCGATTACTTTCAGATGTTGGTGCGATCGCTGGTGCAACAGGCGATCGATTTATTCAAAGACGATGTATTGAACCAGATTCAACTCACAGCATTACTGCAACGGCTTAACCAAGGCGGTCAGTTTAACCATTTAGCGGCGATGGCGTCCCGGTTCTTGCTGCATGGTTTGCGCCTTCCCGATCGGCGGCAGTTACCCAATGAGGATCGGATGTCAGATGGCGATCGCACCTGGGCTGATCATCCCACGCGATCGCTTTACAAAGAGCTAGGGCAGCGCTTTACCTTCACCGCACCGGTTCAAGACTTTACGATTATCCTAGCCAACCCTACCGCTTTAGCGTGGGTCAGCTTTACCGATTATGACCAGGCAACGCCACCCAAAAAGCGTCTTGCGCCTCGGCTGCACTATGTCCTCAGCCGTAAAAATGAGATGGCAGCGTTAATTCGTCAACTCAGGTCTGAGCCAACCCAGGCCGATATCCGAAAACCTGACTTCTTGCCCATCAACCCCACACGTCTCAATCCCTATATTGACCAACCTCGGCGCTATAGCCTGAATCAAAAAATTGCGTGGTTGGCTACCACTGCGGCCAACCAGCCCGCCCGCGCTTACGCCATTCTGCAGCTGCCCGATCATCTGCGAACGCACTTGGCCAGTGATCATCAACGGCGGCGCAATCCTCAAGGTAGTTCGCCCGGATTGGCGTTGCGGTTGCAGTATGGCCAGCCAGCCGTGGGTAAAACTGATCTGCGCCCCGCCGATTTGCGATCGCTCACCGACTATGGTTTTGCCACCCGCATCAGCCTCAACCTGCGCCGGGTGCCCACCCCTGACGGCACCGATCTGTTGGCCACCACCTACCTACTCAGCGGCACCAGCGAAGCCGACAAAGACTTGCTAGAAGACCTGTGGCAGCATCTCAACACCACGGCCACCACGCCGCAGCTGTTCTTGCTCTATAGCGCCGTCAATCGCTCTGCCCAGAGCGACAGCACGCAGGTAGAATTCCAGACCGGGCTGACGAATCAGCTGCCGACTGCCAGCCTATTGCTAAAAACCAACCTCTCCACTCCCAATCCCAGTCCTAGGCCAGACTCTATCCAGCCCAGCAGCTTCTACAGCGCCACGCTCAGCGAGGCCACCCGCTTTGTGCAGCTCCTATGGGAAGGCTGTGCGGTGAATACGGGGGGATACCATTTGCACTACAGCGTGCAGGCTGGCGATACTCACAATGGACTGCCGGAGCATCTGTTTGGCGATGGGTTGAGTACCTCTGTGGTGCTGCTAGCGCTGCTCAACCCCAGAGCCGGAGAAACGCGGCCTCTGCCTGCCCACCACTTCCAAAACTGCGTGGTGATCCGCGAGGCGCTGCCCGACCTAGAGGATAGCGTGCTGCTAGTGGAAAGTGCCGACACGGCCAAGAGCTTGAGCATTCCTGCTGGCAATATCGGCTTCCGCCTAGAGCGCCCTAGGACTCAACTGGCCAACGACCAGAGCGGGGCAGATGAATTGCAGCTGCTCTATCATTTACTGGCCTTCCGGCTGCTGGAGAGCAACGCATTTAAGGCAAGTCATGAAGGCTTGCCGCTCGGCCCAGCAGAGGACGACCCCACCACAGAGCGGGACGATGATCTGTGGATTTATGAGCGGGTGGTGCCGATCTATGCCCTGGCGAAGCAGTTTGGATTAGTGGATAAACCTGCATTACCTCCCGCCAGACTTGACCCCTATGCCGGGATTAGCGCTACGGCATCGGTGGCGATCGCCATGCAGTGGCGTGACCTCTATGGCACACAGATTAAAAACGCTGAACCGATTCCACCCATCCCTGTACGCTATTTTGACCCGCTGCTGGGGATTAACCAATGGCCTGCGGTGGTCGAAAGCTATGCGTTTAGACCCGGTTCTCCAGCGTTGCCCAACAGCAGATCTACCGTTGAGCTATTCATTGAACTGCTGCTCGATCAAACCAAATATTTAGCGACTGCTGGACGCCCGCTGACAGAAGTGCAGCAAGTGGTGAGTACAGCTCGTGCCACCTATCAACAAATCTATTACCAGATCCATCAACTCGACCTTGGCTTTCAGGTTCACACGTCTGTCATTCCAATGCCTACCTGGAACTATCCGTCTACTGCAGCGGAACAGGTCGCCTTCAAACAACCCCTGATTGATTTTGTAGAAACAACCTACCGCTATCTCTCCACCCTGGAACTGGTCACGGCTCCTACCCATCGGGCGATCGCCCCCCAAACGCTCCATGACATTAGCGAGCTGTATCATGTAGCGCTGCCGTCGCTCAGTCTTGCCAATGCCGATGTCGTGGGGCTGTTTGCCAGCGGTACAGCCATAACAATTGGCGATCGCACCACCACCACCACCACCACCACCACTACCACCACCGCAGACGACACCCTGCGATCGCTAGCGATGCGGCTGCAAACGACCCTAGCCGCCCTGGCAAATGCGGCTCAGGCGATCGCCCTGAATCCGGTTGTGCTCACCATTCCCGATCGCATCACCCTACCAACCGGACTGCCCGCCGCTGTGGACGGCATAGCTGCAACCACGCTAACAGCAGTCACAGGTGCGCTCAAAGCCAAACTTGCGCAGAATTTAAGCAAGGAGGGAATCCGCACTGTATCTCCTACCGATTTGCGGTTTAGCAGCACCGAGATTAGCGCCATCCCCGAGCTGCTGCAACAGGCGGTGCAGCGGATCGGCGACTGTACGGCTGTGGCGATCGCCAACCAAAACCAGATCGGGTTATTGGTGGCGGGTGCAGTGCTATTGCCCGATCAGCTCACTGCTCCTGTGCTGGCTCAGATCGTCGGATTTCCGATAGCCGCAGAAGCGGCAAGTACGGCGGCGGAAGTCGCCCAGATGCTCAATCAGGTGACTTCCACTAGCCTCACCGCCCAAGATTGGCAGGCATTGTTAGACAATCCAGAGC
>JAYUYI010000148.1:0-1983 GCA_043752545.1 Thermoleptolyngbya sp. | reverse complement strand
CAGTCGGGATTGAAGCAGTCCAATTGGCAGTGGGCCATCTAGCGACCGTGATTCCTGCTCCAGAGCAAGGTGCCGCCGCCGCCAGAAATATCGGAGTTGCAGCGGCTAAAGCAGACATTTTGGCGTTCATCGATTCTGATTGCCAGCCTGCCGCTGATTGGTTAGAGCAGGGGCTGAAGGCGATCGCCAAAACTGAGGTGATCGGAGGCTGTATGGCGGTGATTACAAATCAGCCCGACCGCCTGCGCCCTGTCGAAGCATTTGAGGTGATCTTTGCGTTTAACAACGAAGCATATATCAAGCACGAAAGCTTTTCGGTCACGGCCAATCTGTTTGTCCGACGCGATAGTTTTGATCAAGTTGGCGGATTTCGCCCGGGCGTTTCAGAAGACAAAGATTGGGGTCAGCGAGCTAGCGCCATCGGATACACCGTCTGCTATGCCGAAAATGCAGTTGTGAAACATCCAGCCCGACAAGACTGGGCTGAGCTAGCAAAGAAGTGGAAGCGGGTGATTCGTGAAGAGTATCAGTTAAAGCGAGAACATCGCCTAGGGCGAGTCAAATGGCTGCTACGCAGTTGGGCGGTGTTGGTCTCTCCTCTAGCGCATCTATTTGTGATTCTCCAATATCAAAATCTGCGATGGCATGACAAATTAAATGCGATCGCTATTTTATTTCGCATTCGTTTTTATCGATTTGTTGAAGCCCATCGTGTGTTGTTTGGATCATAATAAACTTCACCAAGTCCTGTTCAAATCTTATGTCTAGCTTGATAAAAGTCCCTCTAAACTTTGTCCTCAGTCGTTATACTAAACTTCAATTCAACGCTAGCTTAGCTTTTATCTAATTTAATTATCCAAGTAATAGACCTTCAGGGGCTTATGCTCTACCGCCATCTCGTCCGTCTATCTGGTTGCTAACATCACTTTTGTCGCGTGTTTTAACATCTATGAGTACTCTTCCCTCTAGCGCAGCCCTCGACATCGACCTGCAAAAATATTTGCTAGTCTTCAAGCGACGTTGGCTTCCAAGTGTTTGCGTACTCGGGGCAGTTACGATCCTCGCGGCATTATTTGCGACGACTCGTGAACCCATCTATCAAGCCAGCGGCAAGGTACTTGTGAAGCTCGATCGCACGCCATCCCTGGCAGGCTTAGACATCCCCGGCAGCACATCGATTGGTAAGCCCAATGCCGTTGGCCTCCAAAGTGACCCCATTGCGACAGAAGTAGAAACCATTCTTTCGCTACCAATTGCAGAGCCAACAATTACTGGGCTTAAGCTGGGAGATGATGAGGGGAAACCGCTCAACCCTAAGGTTTTTCTAGAAAGTTTGGCGGTGAAGCCGATTCCGGGCACCGATATGATTCAGATTGGCTATGCAGACAACGATCCTGAACTAGCTGCAGCGGTGATCAATAAAGTCATTGAAGTCTATCGCAATAACAACGTTGCCAACAAGCAAGCAGAAACGATTGCGGCTAGGGAATTTATCGCAAAACAGCTGCCTGTGACCGAGGCAACCGTTCGGCAGATCGAAGCGGCTCTGCGTCAGTTCAAAGAGCAAAACCAGGTGACTGTCCTCAGCGACGAATCGTCAGGCAGCGTTAAAGCTATTCAGCAGCTTGACCTCGAAATTGGCCAAGCCAGAGCGCAGTTAGCCAATACCACCACCCGTTCTAGAGACTTGCAGCGACGCTTAGGGATGAACTCCCAAGAAGCGCTATTAGCCGCTGATTTGAGTCAATCGACTGCTGTTCAAGATGCCTTTACTCAGCTGCGAGCGGTGCAGGGTCAACTGGATCTGGCGCGGGGCCGTTATCGCTCCACTCATCCAACTGTTACTAGCCTAGAGCGCCAGGAAGCGCTGTTGCAGGGACGCTTGCAAGATCGAGTTGCTCAAGCGGCTGGGATCGGTGCCAGAGTCCCAACGCGAGGATTGCAAATGGGTCTATTGCAGCAGGATTTGATTGCAAAGCTAGT
>JAYUYI010000147.1:0-1984 GCA_043752545.1 Thermoleptolyngbya sp. | reverse complement strand
ACTGTTGTAAAATTCGTCGCCCTTCAGCAATTTGGGTCGTAGTTAAGCCGCTGGTGTGTTGCCCCCAACAATATTCCAGCCAGTCCATCCGAGGAATGGGGTCTTGATAGTGCCAATCTTGATAAATATCCGCTAAAGCTTGGTGCAGAGCGGTTCCCAATGCCGCCGAGCTAAAAAATGCTGCTCCCGGCACTTTGCGCTCGTAGCGAAAGTAGTAAGCCATCGGACAGCGATAATAGCTCTGCAATTTTGCAGCAGACAAAACGTAGGTCATGCTCTCAATCCCCCAGTCAACGACTAAACCGAGGGCACTCCCACCGATTCAGGCTTTCGATCAATGATGACACTAGATATGGGATTTGGTATAGAGTTCGTTTGAACTACCACCCTAGATCTAGGGGTTGAAGGGTAGAGTTTTGCTGTTATCTTCCTGACTTTAAATTCCCCATTTCCTTGCCTACGTGTATTCTTCTTAACAGCTCTTTATCATGAAGAATAAAGAGATTACTATTCGTTGATGCTGAGTCATATTAAAGACCTTGCGGCGAAGCTTGCCCCGCGCCTGATCGAAATTCGGCGGCATATTCATAGCCATCCAGAGCTGAGTGGACAGGAATATCGGACTGCTGCCTATGTGGCGGGGGTGATGTCGTCTTGTGGGTTGCCGGTGCAAGAGCTGGTGGGGAAGACGGGCGTCGTCGCGGAGATGCACGGCACTGGAGCAGACACTCGGATGCTAGCGATTCGCGCTGATATGGATGCCTTGCCGATTCACGAGCGCACTGGGCTAGAGTTTGCCTCGCGGCATCAGGGAATTATGCATGCCTGTGGGCATGACGTCCACACGACGGTGGGGTTGGGCACGGCGATGATTTTGGCGCAGTTAGGGGTGCCGCTGCCCGGTACGGTGCGGTTTTTGTTTCAACCTGCCGAAGAAACGGCGCAGGGGGCAGGCTGGATGGTGCGAGATGGAGTGATGGCAGGGGTCACGTCTATTTTCAGCGTCCATGCGTTTCCGACGATTGCGGCGGGGTCGGTGGGGATTCGCTACGGAGCCTTGACGGCAGCAGCAGATGACCTAGAGCTAATTGTGATTGGCGAGTCGGGGCATGGAGCACGCCCCCATGAGGCAATCGATGCAATTTGGATTGCGTCGCAGATTATTACTACGCTGCAACAGGCGATCAGCCGTACCCAAAATCCGCTGCGCCCGGTGGTGCTGACCATTGGCCAAATCCAAGGTGGCCGCGCCCCCAATATTATTGCCGATCAGGTGCGGATGCTGGGAACCGTGCGATCGCTCCATCCTGAAACCAGCGCGGTCTTACCAGAGTGGATTGAACACATCGTCTCTAGCATCTGCCAGACCTATGGCGCAACCTATGAGCTGCACTATCGGCGCGGGGTGCCATCGGTGCAAAATGACCCAACCCTGACCCAACTGGTAGAGTCGGCGGCTTCTGAAGCCTGGGGCAGCGATCGCGTCCAAATCCTGCTAGAACCCTCCCTCGGTGCCGAAGACTTTGCCCTATACCTAGACCATGCCCCCGGCACCATGTTCCGACTGGGGGTGGCCGCAGCAGACAAGCCAAACTTTCCGCTGCATCATCCCCAGTTTCATGTCGATGAAGGGGCGATTATCACAGGCGCAGTCACAATGGCCTACGCTGCCTACAAATACTGGCATCCGTAGAGACGCGATTAATCGCGTCTCTACCTATTTTTTTCCTAGGAATTCTACTAGCGGTAGAAATGTGGGAATCAATTTGGAGCGGCTGACCACCAGCGTCGGGTACGGGCGTTGGCCATAATTTTTGCCCACTTCCAGTGGAAAAATGGGGTTGGGTTCTAGCGGGTGCCAGGTTGCCCCTGCTGCTTGAGCGATCGCCCAGACAGCAGCAATGTCCCAAATTTTGGGCGTCGCTTCTACACCGCCCAGGGTGGCTCCAGCGGCGACCGTCAGCAGGTTGTAGGTGGCCACGCC
>JAYUYI010000146.1:0-5190 GCA_043752545.1 Thermoleptolyngbya sp. | reverse complement strand
CATTGCTGGACTCAATCTGGGCTGGAGCGACTCATAATTAGGTTAAGTTTTGAGTTTTGAATTTTGAATTGACTAACTCAAAACTCAAAACTCACTCTTAGCCATGGTCTACCAAAGCGCTGGAACCCCTGGCCTCGTAGACGTCGGTTGAGACGTACTAGTAGCCCGTGTGCCGCCAGTGGTGTTAGCATTCGCCCCAGTAGCTGCTGTTCCGCCAGAGCCTGTATTAAAACTAGCAGATGTGCCGCCAGTCGCGCCGCCAGCTGTGTTATCAGTCGAACCAAGCTCGCCGCCGTTGGAAGAGGCTGGCTGAGCTGGATCGAAGTTGGCGGCAGGCGGAGAGGCCGTTTCAGTGGTGGTGGGTATCTGTTGAGCGGATGGGCTAAACGGATTTCTAAAAGATACGTTCGGCAGCCGGCCACTAGAAGCCATGTTGATGACAGTGGCGGCAAATAGTGCCAATATTCCAAGCCCTAAAATGCGCACTAGCCCTGTTGCCAGCGTTCCTAACAATGCGGCCAGAATCAGAAATACTGCTAGCAAAAAAATAATAGAAGCCACATCTAAACCTCCCGGTAAAATTTAATAGCAGGTCACGACTATACTGCGACGCGTAGTCAGTTGTGACATTCAGCAACTGTGACATTCAGCAACGACCTATCAAGATAGGCTGGCTCGGGCTGGCTCTTAGTCAGCTCTGATCAAGCCAGATTTACCAGAGGGCGCGAACCCCTCGTCCAGTTAGCGTTGACCGACTATAGTCAGAGTCGGGAGGATAGTAGCCGCCTGGGTAGCTGCCGCTGTAATAAGGGTCGTTGGAGTAAGGATCGTCGTCGCGGCCATAGTAGGGATTGTTGGGATCGTAGCGTCGATTGGCTTCAGTGCCGCTGGAGCCGGTTCTAGCGTTATTGCGGCTAGGATAGGTGTCGCCATAGGAGGGAGGAAGAGTATTGTAGACGGGGCTTCCCATTCCCGTAGATTGAGGTGCTGTCTGGACTGCGGCTCCACCTCGAGTGTTCGCTGGAGCGATCGCTGAAGTGAACGGAAAATTGAGAGTAGAGAGTTGAGCTCCCAATCTTTCTTGGCCGATGATGATGGCAAACACAATCAGCAGGCCAAATGCAACGTTTCGTAATGCGCCGCTAGTCAGCGCTGAGATAAAGGCTGCTAGCAGACCAAATGCGATTAAAAAGCCAAGTATTTCAGACACGCCCAGCCTTCCCCCGATCTTTCATTAGTTGGAAATAGGTAATCTCGACAGCCTGACAATAAAGGCTTTTAATCCCTTAGTTTAGTTCAAGAGTTCTGAATAAAAGTGCCCCTATCGGGGGAAATCACTGATCTTTTACACAAAATCGTTTGATCGATCGCGCAAACCTTCATGTTTTTTCTTCATGCTTTTCTAGTGAGGGCGATCGCCTTGACCCCAAAACCCATCAAATTTTGTGACCTGGATGTCGCCTAACACCTGGGTTTGGCAAGCAAGTCGACGGTTTTGCGTGAGAGAATGGGGAGGCAGCGACAATCGAGCTTTTTCTCTCCAACCCAGCTCCGATACCGTCCCTTCTATTTGCACAGCACAGGTGCCACAAGTCCCAAGTCCGTGACAGTTAATTATTTTGGCCTGACCGTTGTAGAGGTCAATCTCGTGTTTTAGCAACACCTGACGCAAGTTTGCGCCCATTTCGCATTCAACTGTTTTACCGTGAACGGTGATGGATGGCATGGTGTTTAGGGGTAGGGGTGAGGTTTGAATGGAGAGGCTGATTGACTGAAAAAACTCTGATCCCCCTCACCCCAACCCCTCTCCCAGAGCGGGAGAGGGGCTTCGAGCCAAGACTTTACCTCTGCACCCCTTCTTCTCCCTTTGTGGGAGAAGAAGGGGTGGAGGGATGAGGGGTAAAAGATTTGTCAGTGAACCAGGTGGAGAGGTTTGAGGGTGAGTTGAGTGTCTAAATCAAGATTTAGACCTTACTTCTAAGTCTGACTCTTGCTTCAGGACTTTTACCAAAGATTGTGAGATTGCCGCTGCTTCTAGTATTTTAGTCGTTAGTTTGTACCCAGCTCTACTTTCTACCTTCCCATGACAGACGTACCTGCTACTCAACCCATTTGGATCTATGACACCACCCTGCGCGACGGTGCTCAGCGGGAGGGCATATCGCTATCGCTCGAAGATAAGCTGCGGATTGCTCGCCAGCTTGACAAAATGGGGATTCCGTTCATTGAAGGTGGTTGGCCAGGGGCAAACCCGAAGGATGTACAGTTTTTTTGGCAGCTCAAAGAAGCACCCTTAACTCAGGCAGAAGTCGTTGCTTTTTGTTCAACCCGGCGACCGCATCGTCAGGCCGCTGACGAACCGATGCTGCAACCGATTTTGTCGGCTGGAACGCTCTGGGTGACGGTGTTTGGCAAATCGTGGGATCTCCATGTCACAGAAGGGCTCAAAACCTCGCTGGATGAAAATCTGCATATGATCCGCGATACGCTAGAGTTTTTTTGTAGCCAGGGACGACGGGTGATTTATGATGCGGAGCATTGGTTTGATGGCTATAAGTGCAATCCGGGCTATGCGCTGCAAACCTTGAGAGCAGCGATCGCTGGCGGAGCCGAATGGCTGGTGCTGTGCGATACCAATGGCGGTACGTTGCCCCACGAGATTTCAGCAATAGTTCGGGCTGTGAGTCAGGCGATCGCCCAGCCATCTCCCTCGACAATCTCCCCAGATCGAGCCGCCTCACCCGATCGCTTAGCAGCCCCCATTCCTAGAATTGGCATCCATACCCACAATGACTCAGGCACCGCTGTTGCCAATGCCTTGGCGGCTGTGATGGAGGGGGCAACCATGGTGCAAGGCACCATCAATGGCTATGGTGAACGCTGCGGTAACGCCAATCTCTGTTCACTCATTCCGAACTTGCAGCTCAAGTTGGGCTATGCCTGCGTGCAAGCTGACCAGCTAGAGAAACTCACTGACTCTAGTCGCCTCATTAGCGAAATCGTTAACCTTGCGCCCGATGACCACGCCCCCTTTGTAGGGCTTTCTGCGTTTGCGCACAAAGGCGGCATCCACGTCAGTGCCGTTGAGCGCAACCCCCTCACCTATGAGCACATTCAGCCCGACCAAGTCGGCAATCGTCGCCGCATCGTCATTTCTGATCAAGCAGGGCTGAGCAATGTGCTAGCTAAGGCGCGCAGCTTTGGGATTGATTTGGATAAAACAGACCCAACCTGCCACCAAATTTTGCAGCGCCTCAAAACGCTAGAGCATCAGGGCTATCAGTTTGAGTCCGCTGAGGCTAGCTTTGAACTGCTAATGCGGGAGGCATTGAGACAACGGCCTGTGTTTTTTGAAATCAAAGATTTTCAGGTGCGGTGCGACATGCGCTCAGAGGTGAATGATGGCAACAGCTATTCTCTAGCTACAATTAAAGTTGCCGTCAACGGGAAAGACTACCTGGAAGCCGCTGAAGGCAATGGGCCGGTTGCTGCACTTGATGCCGCTCTGCGCAAAGCATTGACCAATGTTTATCCAGCGATCGCCCACTTCCACCTGACTGATTACAAAGTCAGAATTCTAGACGGCGGGGCGGGCACAGCAGCTAAAACCCGTGTTCTAGTCGAATTGAGCAACGGCCATCAGCGCTGGACAACAGTAGGCGTGTCTACCAACATCATCGAAGCGTCCTATCACGCGGTGGCTGAGGGGTTAGAGTATGGGCTGATGCGGCAAAACCAGGCCAAAATCGCCCTAGAAATCTCGACCTAGGCATCGCTTCAGGCTGGGCGGTAACTACCACTGCACCCTATCGGTTATCTTCCTCTGGCGTCACCCAGATGCTAGTAACGATATGTCAGGATGGAAAAACGTCTGTATCGCACTACAGTTAATGGCTACTACTTCTACTTCGCTTGATACTGCCTTACAACGGCTGCGCACACTGCGTTTGGCCATTTTGCGCTTACACAAAGCCATGCTTGATTCTGAGCGGGTGCTCTACGAACAGTTCCACGGACGAATCCGAACCAATTCCGAATTCTTCCAGCTGGTGATTAGCGATGACTGGTTTAGCTGGCTGCGACCTATTTCTCAATTTGTGGTGCAAATTGACGATGTGATTTTCTCAAAAGAGCCAGTCGCATTAGACCAAGTGAATGCCTTATTGGATGAAGCTCGCGTTTTACTGCAACCCGCCGAGAATGGTACAACCTTAGAAAAAGGCTACTTCCGCTCAATCCAGCGCGATCCCAACATTGCGTTAATGCACGCAGATGTAGCGGAGTTACTGGGTCGATAGACGAATCGATCAGTTCTGCTCACGATTCTGATGACAACGGCGGGTGGGCAATGCCCGCCCGCCGTAAGTTTTTTATTGAGTAGCTAAGATATTTTTATTTAGTAGATAAGATATTGGCGCTTGATGACGACCTACTGGCTGTCGTAGTAGTTAACCTGGCTAGTACGCCTGGTACGAGGCTGAGGCGGTAGAGTCCCTTGCTCCAGCAAGTTGTAAGACTGGGATGGAGGAGGGGTGTAGGGCTGCGAAACCGGATGCACTACGTGCATAATTCGAGGCGATCGCCGCCCAGACTGCACCATAAAAACAACAATAATAATAATTAGAATAGCGCCTGCTCCCAACCCCACAACCAGCAGCATGGTGCCAAAGGCCAGAAAAACAAGGTTTTGAAATCGATTGGGCTGATCATTCACATCAACCGAGCGCATAGGCTGAGGCACGCTCATTGCCACTCGCTGCTGCTCTTGGAGCTGATTCAGCAGCTTTTCTGTATTAGCTTGCTGAAGTGTCAGCTGAGACTTTAAATCTTCCGTCTCCTTTTGCTGATCTTTTAGCTGCTCTTCTAGATCGTCAGTAATTGACTTTTGCTCGTCTAAATCTCGTTGAAGCTGAGATTCTCTCCCATAGTCTGTAACTAGGCTGGGAGGTTGGGGCACAGGGGTCAGGACTGGTAACTGAGGGGCAGTAGCGATCGCTTGGGTTGGCTGTAAAGGTCTAGTTTGACCCAGCCCCAACTCACCCCTCAACAAGAGGAATGCGGCAATTCCTGTAATCGCACATCCTGCCACAAATGCAGTGGTATCGCTCATGAACGTCCTATCTTTCACTACGGTTAAACCGCAAATATGGGTAGCTGATACCTTACCTATCTCTGAGCTAGCGCCACATG
>JAYUYI010000145.1:0-1985 GCA_043752545.1 Thermoleptolyngbya sp. | reverse complement strand
GGGGGTCGATCCAGAAGTCCCCCAATTTTGGGGGGTTGGGGGGCGGTTCACGGTAGGTCAACGACAGGAAACGATGACGCTATTAATACTCTTAATCTCTAAGTCAAAATAATCAAGATAGTCAGGCTAGACCCCGATTCAGTAAGCGTTGTAACCGCTATCTAAAGGCAATAGTCTAAAGTCAATTAAGGTAAATCAATCAGGTCAAGGCACGCCTGATCCTGAAACTGCACGTTGAACCAGATAGAGGGAGGTTGACTCAGTTGACGCTAGCAACGACAAAATCAATTGACTGGGATGCGTTTGTCGCATCTCTCGACGGCATTGAGGTGATTCGAGATGCCGCTCAAGTAGCGAAGCTCTCGAAGGACTATTACACCTACAGCCCAATTTTGGTGCCCTTATTAGCGGATAAGGTCGGCGACCTGGTCGTGCGGCCTGCCAATGAAGCGGACGTGGTGGCCGTTGCCAAAGCCTGTGTGCAGGCGCGGATACCGCTGACGGTGCGCGGGGCGGGCACGGGCAACTACGGGCAGTGCATCCCGCTAGAGGGGGGCGTGATTTTAGACCTAACTAAAATGCAGGCGGTAAAGTGGATTAAACCTGGCTTGGTCTGCGTTGAACCGGGCGCAAAACTGCTGGCGATCGACAAACAAACCCGCGAAACGGGCTGGGAAATCCGCATGGCTCCCTCTACCTACCGAACGGCCACCATTGGCGGCTTCATTAGCGGCGGCAGCGGTGGAATTGGCTCGGTTACCTATGGGCAATTGCGCGATCGCGGCAATCTGCATGCGGTGCGAGTGGTGACGATGGAAGACGAACCTCGGGTGATTGAACTGCGGGGCGATGCGGTGCAACAGGTGAACCACGCCTATGGCACCAACGGCATCATTACCGAACTAGAAATTCCGCTGGGCCCAGCTTATCCATGGGCAGAGCTGATCATTAGCTTCGACGACTTCATGACGGCAGCCCGGTTTGGCCAAGCGCTGGGCGATTCTGACGCCATCATCAAAAAACTGGTCACTATTTTTGCCGATCCCATTCCCAGCTACTTTGTCGCCCTGCGCGATACCATTCCTAGCGGCAAACATTGCGCCTTTGTCATGGTAGCGGAGCCGTCACTCGAACCATTTGATGATTTGATCCAGCAGTTTGGTGGGTCTGTTTGTTACCGCAAAACGGCTCAAGAAGCCAGCAAGGGCACTATGCTGATGGAATTTACCTGGAACCACACCACCCTGCACGCCCGCAACGTAGACCCCAGCCTCACCTATCTGCAAACCCTATTTCCCTACGACAAAGAGCTGAAGCTGCTAGAGCAAATGTATCACCATTATGGCAATGAGGTGATGCTGCATCTAGAGTTTTTGCGGGTGAATGGCTGCATCCTGCCCGCTGCGCTGCAACTGGTGCGCTACAGCACGCCCGAACGGCTGAGAGAAATTATCAAAGAGCACGAAGACAGTGGTGCATTTATTGCCAACCCGCATACGTACATCCTGGAAGATGGCGGTAGAAAGTCGATCGATCCGGTGCAGCTGGCGTTTAAGGAAAAGGTCGATCCCTATGGATTGCTCAACCCTGGCAAGATGCGAGCCTGGGCTGAACGTTAAAACGGAACGCCGATCCTCAAGTTTTTATAGCTCTTGCCGTCAAGATTCCCGAATAGAGCTATCTTGGAGCAAGAATTTTCCTTCAAAGCGATCGCGAATGGCGCAGCAAATTTACAACTGGAAGCGATTTTGGTGTCCTCGTACCGCTCAAATCAATCTTGGCGATCGCGGTTATCTAGCCGATCCAACGTCAGATTGGGGAAAGCATTGTAACCCTGAACTAGTTGAGTTAGAGGCGATCGCTGATATTCCATGCCTCATTTTACTGGGAGAGCCAGGGATTGGTAAAAGCAAAGCAATAAAAGCAGCAAGAGAAATTAAAGCTTATGAGCGAGATCCACTAGTCCTGGATCTTCATGAATATGG
>JAYUYI010000144.1:0-5199 GCA_043752545.1 Thermoleptolyngbya sp. | reverse complement strand
GGCAGCGATCGCACCATTCGCCTCTGGAATCTGAACACGGGTGCGTTAGCAGATACCCTGACAGGTCATGCCGGATGGGTATGGGCGATCGCCTTTAGCCCCGACAGCAAAACCCTCGTCAGCGGCAGTTGGGACAGCACGATCAAACTTTGGCAACAAGCGGCTGACTGACATCAAACTTAAATGGCAGTAAGGGAATACAGGGTGCTAGGGGCGGTTCGAGAACCGCCCCTAGCCCAGAGATTGGACTACCCGACTAAGTCTATTTAGATCGGTCTTAGAACAGATCGAGATCTGTGACCGCACCCACGCTGCTGGATGATACGAGCTTGGCATATTTTGCCAGCACGCCCTTGGTATAGCGCGGCTGGGGTGGCTGCCATTGGGCCCGTCGCGTTGCCAGTTCGTCATCCGATACATTCACTTGCAGCAGTCGAGCATCGGCATCAATCGTCACACTGTCGCCTTCATGCACCAAGGCAATGGTGCCACCGACAAACGCTTCCGGAGCGACATGCCCTACCACCATGCCATAGGTGCCGCCCGAAAACCGCCCATCGGTAATTAACCCTACTGAATCGCCCAAGCCTGCGCCAATAAGGGCAGAGGTAGGAGCTAGCATTTCGCGCATCCCAGGGCCACCTTTGGGTCCCTCATAGCGAATCACAAGCACATCGCCCGCCGTTACCTTGCCTGCCAAAATAGCGTCCAGGCAGGCTTCTTCCGACTCAAACACGCGGGCTGGCCCGGTAATACTGCGCTTCTTGATCCCCGTCAGCTTGGCCACTGACCCCTCTGGAGCCAGATTGCCCCGCAAGATGCCCAAGTGTCCCTGTGGATACATCGGATTGTTCCAGGGACGAATCACGTCCTGGTCGGGGCGAGGGGCATCGGGTACGTCCTTTAGCCGTTCGGCAATGCTGTCTCCGGTGATGGTGAGGCAGTCGCCGTGTAGCAGGCCGTGGCTGAGCAGCATTTTCATCACCTGGGGAATGCCGCCGGCTTTGTGCAAATCGGTGGCGACGTAGCGACCCGATGGTTTGAGGTCACACAGCACCGGAACGCGGGCACGAATGGCTTCAAAATCATCCAGCACTAGGGGCACTCCGGCAGAGTGGGCGATCGCCAAAAAGTGCAGCACGGCGTTGGTAGACCCACCGACCGCCATGATTACGGCGATCGCATTTTCAATTGATTTGCGCGTGATAATGTCGCGCGGGCACAGGTTTTGGCGAATCGCCTCTACCAGTACCTTGCCCGCCAGCGCCGTATTTTCTGCCTTCTCAGCATCTTCCGCCGCCATCGTAGACGAATACATCAGGCTCATGCCCATCGCTTCAAACGCCGATGACATCGTGTTAGCGGTATACATGCCGCCACAGGAACCCGCCCCAGGGCAAGCATTCCGCTCCACCGACATGAGCCGCACCTCGTCAATCCGACCTGCACTATATTGCCCAACGGCCTCAAACGAACTCACCACCGTCAAATCTTCGCCATCTAGATGCCCTGGCTTGATCGTGCCGCCGTAGACAAACAAGGCCGGAATATTCATTCTCGCCATGGCAATCATGGCACCCGGCATATTTTTATCACAGCCGCCAATTGCCAAGACGCCATCCATGCTCTGGGCACTGCACGCTGTTTCAATGGAGTCGGCAATCACATCGCGTGATACCAGAGAGTATTTCATCCCCTCCGTCCCCATCGAAATACCATCGCTGACCGTAATGGTGCCAAATACTTGAGGCATACCTCCAGCTGCCCGAATCCCTGCTTCGGCCTGGATGGCTAACGGGGCAATGCCCATATTGCAAGGCGTAATGGTACTGTGGGCACTAGCCACACCCACAATGGATTTTGTAAAATCTTCATCTTGAAAGCCAACCGCGCGTAGCATGGCGCGATTGGGGCTGCGCTGTACACCTTGGGTGACAACTTGACTTCTGGTATTCTCAGACATTCTGTAGCGTTCCTCAACGATAGATGGAAGGGGATATTCAGCGCGCCTATTCACGTCTGGGCTGAGTTCAATCAACGTGAGGCAGGCAGCCCCCAAGACATTGCATAGAGCTTTATTTTCTCAAACTCCCAAGCCCTTTTAGACAGTAGTTTTCATTTTAAGGTGGGTTGAAATCTATTAATGACATTTAACCCCAGCGAAAACTACGATAAAAAGACTGCGGAACGAGAAAATCAGGAATCTTGACAGTCCTGTTTTACGCTGTAGAGAGAGCATCGACAGGTTTTCTAAAAAATGCGGATTGCCCACATATTCAGGGGAATTCTATAACGATGAGCCATCCATCACAGCCACAATGACCAACCCCATGAACGTTGACGAACTGCTCAGTCATTATGCAGCAGGCAAACGAGATTTTCGAGAAATTGATTTCACCGGAATTGATCTAAGGGGAATCAACTTAAGCGAAGCTAACCTGCGTCGAGCCAATTTGAGTCAGGCAAACTTACGGGGAGCCGACCTGAGGCTAGCCAATTTGCGAGAAGTCGTCTTGGTCAATGCCGACTTAAGCGAAGCTGATCTGACCCAGGCAAATTTGATTGGAGCAGAGATGCATCAGGTTAACTTGATGGATGCGAATCTGACGGAAGTGGGGTTGAGAGGGGCTAAGCTAACGGATGCTAACCTCAGTCGAGCGATCTTGGCAGGAGCCAACTTGGCAGAAGCTATGCTTGATCGAGCGGTCTTGGTCGATGCCAACTTAAGTGAAGCGGTCTTAACTCGCTCTAGACTGGTGGCCGCCAATCTAACGCGGGCTATTTTGGAAAACGCTAATCTCACCAATGCCATTTTGAATGAAGCTGTGCTGGAGAACGCTAACCTAACGGCGGCAATTCTGCATGGAGCCACCTTAGAAGAAGCCAACCTGCGCGCAGCTGACATGAGCCGTGCCCGCATCATGAGTGCCAATCTCACCAATGCTGATCTGAGCCAAGCTGACCTCCGAGGCGCAAACTTGAGCTGGACTTCGCTGCGGGGCGCTAACCTGTACAAGGCCAATCTGTACCGTGCCAAGCTCAACTGGGCAAATCTGAGCGAAGCAAACCTGACTGAAGCGGTCTTAATTAATGCAAAAATTGCCCAAGTCAATTTCCAGAACGCTAATTTATCGAGAGCTATCATGCCGGATGGAGCGGGGTGGGAATCACAAAAGGCTTGACCTCGCGCACCAGAAGGGCACGGAAAGCCAAGCCGTTAAAAAGGGCACGGAAAGCCAAGCCGTAAAGACAGAACTTATCCCTGCCTGAGGGTGTCTCATGCCACAAACTCAGGTGTCCGGTTTTCCGAAAGGCTCATGATGGTCTGACGCATTTCAGCGATCGCCTGAAGTTGGAAATCGCTAGCTTCTTGGAACTGAGCCATCACTTGGGCGATCGCATCCAGCTTCTCCCTCAACCCATTAGCGCTCTCTTGCATCAGTTGGAGCGACTCTTGATAGGCATTAACTCGACCCCATAACTCACCGGTTGAGGCTTTTTGGTCTAGCAGTTCACGCTCCCAGCGTTTGACCTCTTGCCATCGAGATTCTTGTTCTCCCCGCTGCTGGTTCACGGATCCCTGCGTTTGCTCCAGCTCTTGCTGTAGAACCTGCACCTGGGACTGAGCCTGTCGAATGGCCTCGGCTAGCTCTTGCCGCAAAACATCTAGCTGATT
The DNA here is from genome assembly GCA_043752545.1 of Thermoleptolyngbya sp. Lineage (GTDB taxonomy): Bacteria > Cyanobacteriota > Cyanobacteriia > Elainellales > Elainellaceae > CASBQJ01. The sequence continues at coordinate 1,523 of JAYUYI010000144.1, read as the reverse complement.
TAAGACAGGGGAAATGTCAATGTCTTGTTCTTGTTCATCACCGCTTGTATTGCCTCGTCGTTTGTTTAAGACGAGCTGATGCTGTGTTAAGACATCTCGGCGCTCTTGCAGATTGCGCCGCTGCCCCACCAGCGTTTCATTCAGCATTTTGTAACGATCTTGCTCGTCTGCCAGCTCTGACTCAATCCGCAGGCGATCGTATTCGCTTGCTCCTTGAATCTGCTGACTCACCTCATTGATCGTATCTTGTTGCAGGGTCAGTTCTTCTTCCTGGCTGTTGACAAAACGAGAAACCTTTGCCAGATCTCCCTCCAAATCTCGAACCACGGTTTCCAACTCTTTTAGAGACATTTTCTCTAGAGCCTCTCGATCGACCTTTGCCCCAATTTTGACCCGGTCAGAGGTCTCTGCCAGATAGCAGAACTGCTGATGCAGGCTATCTTGCTTTTGCAGCTGAGTCACCAACGCTTGAGCATAGTCTTGCTTTAGCTCCAGCGCTTTTTGGCGAGCACTCAGTTCACATTTCAGATTCTCTAGGTGCGTTTGGGCTTGCTGCCACTCTTGCCAACGCGTTTCAACCTCTTGCACTCTCTGGTCTAGATCCGTCTGAGTTTGCTGGGCAGACGTTCGCAGCTGCTCTAAATTTTGTCCATGTTGTTCGATCACATTCTGCCGTTGAGACAGCAGGTCAAACGAAAGATTGAGCTGTTCCCGGACTGCTTCCGTTGGGGCAATGGCTCCCGATAGCCGATTCAATAGCTCTTGGATTTCTTGAGCCTTGGCATCATCTAGGACAGAGGCTTGAGATACCTGATTAAACTGCACTTGCCGCTCTTCCAGCTGGCTCATTTGTCCCTGGAGTTGTGCCCATGCCCCTTCTAATTCTTGGCTCTTGCGCTCAAATTCGCTGCGCAGTGTGTCTACATCTTGGCGATTGGCCTCAATCTCTTGGCGCTGTTGCTCTAACCGCTCAAAATCCTCTTCCATTTGCTGGAGCTGTTCCTGTCGGGCTTCCATCTCCAGCTCTCGACGGTTCAGCTCTTGGCTCTGATAGGTTAAAGACTGCTTCCACTGCTCAATTTCATCTTCTTGCGTCTTAGATTTCTCTTGAAATCGAGAGAAGTTTTGCAAGATTTTGACCAGCTGCATCCCAGCTTCGGAGTGTCGCTGTACCTGCCGATTGCCGCTCAGCTCCACCATAACCAGGATGCCAGCCATATAGTTGGCATCGTCTGGAGCAGGAACGCTTTCATCGCCCTGTACAGCACTCCAGCTATTTTCGGAGCGCTGACAGGCTAGCAGCTTCAGCTCAGCCTTGCTGCTTCCAAGCACTCTTTTTTCTCTCTTGACTTCCGCTAGATACAGCACGCCGATATCCTCTTCTGTGTCTATGCTCAGTGTCTATGCTCAGTTCACAACAGATTTTAGCGCGTTCTCCTAGTTTGAGGCTGCGATCGCGTTTGCTATCAGCCTTCGATCGGCTGGTAGCCAAATCAGAGGCACATTTACCTCAGAAACATCGG
>JAYUYI010000143.1:0-1989 GCA_043752545.1 Thermoleptolyngbya sp. | reverse complement strand
TTCGCCGTCCTGTCACACCACTAGTGGATTGCGGATGATTCAGATCGTTGTGATTGGTTGTGGTGTGGTCGGGGCAGCGATCGCCTACGAATTAAGCCAAGTACCAGATTTAAACGTGGTGGTGCTCGACCGCCAGCCTCCCGCTCAAGCGGCGACTGGGGCAGCGCTTGGCGTGTTGATGGGTGTGGTGAGCCAAAAGGTCAAGGGCAATGCTTGGGCGATGCGCCATGCCAGTATGCAGCGCTATGGCAGCTTGATCCCCGAACTAGAAGCCCTGACGGGGCGCTCCATCCCGGTAAATCGTCAGGGCATTTTACTCTTGCAATTTGCTGAAGATTTGACCGCCTGGAAAACGCTTGTGGACTTGCGGCAGCGGCAGGGGTGGTCGCTGGAGCTGTGGTCTGCGGAGCGAGTAGGCGATCGCTGCCCCCAAATTGCCACGGCGAGGGTAACTGCCGGGGTTTATTCGCCTCAAGATTGTCAAATTGACCCAACGGCGCTGACGCTGGCGCTAGTGGCAGCGGCTCAACAAAACGGGGTTATGTTTGACTTCAACACAACCGTGACAGGTCTGGCTGCGGAGCCGTCTGAGTTGTCTAATTCTGCTGTCACTCCACCCTCAGCTCTACTCCAGCGCTGCTCCCAACTCCACACCACTGGAGGTAACCTTGCTGCGGATTGGATAGTAGTCGCGGCAGGGCTGGGTTCTACTCCAGTGCTAGAATCTCTCACCTCTGCTGAACCCTCCTCATCTCCCGCTCTGCAAACCTCATCTCCCGCTCTCCAAATTCGTCCGGTGCTAGGGCAAGCGCTACGCTTAAGAGTCGATCCACCGCTGGGCGATCGCCGCTTTCAACCGGTGATTACAGGCGATGATATCCACATTGTGCCTCTCGGCAACGGGGAGTATTGGGTGGGCGCAACGGTGGAGTTTCCGGCTGCAACGGGCGACGTGACGGCAGCTCCAGAGCAGCTGGAACGCTTGATAGCAGGGGCGATCGCCCTTTGCCCTGCCCTAGCTAGCGCGACTATCCTCAAAACCTGGTCTGGGTTACGCCCGCGTCCTCAAAATCGTCCTGCCCCGGTGGTGGAAAATTTAGCGGGTTACGAAAACATTATTTTAGCAACGGGTCACTACCGCAACGGCATATTGCTCGCCCCCGCTACCGCAGAACAGGTAAAACGGGCGATCGTAAATAACCCGTAGAGCCGCGATTAATCGCGGCTCTACGGGTTATTTACGGATTCAGCGGTGCATTTCCTACCCCGTTTGTGAACCCGCCCGCAATGTTGTTAGGCGAGTTGAGCGGTGAAGCATTGAACACGCTATTGCTTACAGTCAGCGTAGTGCTAGCCGCCACGTTTAAGATTGCGCCACCGCCAGCCCCAATGTCGCTGGCTCGATTATTCACAAAATTACCAAACGCTACCGTGGTGATGCCAGAACTATAGATCCCCCCCCCGCCAGAATTGATGGCCTGGTTCCCAGAGAATGAAATTCTAGCGGTGTCGATCCCCGTTACATTCAGCGTTCCCGAGTTGGCAATACCGCCCCCAATACTAGTTGCTATATTGGTTTCCAGGCTAGTGCCATTCAACAAATTCACTGTTCCCGCTTGAATATTGATCCCGCCTCCGGCACCAGAAGCACTGTTATTAACTACTCTGGTGTTGTTGAGGGTGAGAGTGCCGTTCTGGTTATAGATCCCGCCCCCTAGCGCAGCAGCGTTGCCACTGACAAGGCTATTTTGCAACGTCAAGATACCGCTGTTGAGAATTCCGCCACCATTTCCCCCACTCAAACTGCCATTGGCGATCGTCAAATCTTGAATGGTGACCGTCGCGCCATTTTGCACCGTAAAAATTCGATAGCTACCGCTGCCACCACGCTGCACCGTGAGGTTGACGGCTCCAGGGCCGTCAATCATCATGCTGCGAGCCAAGTCGGGCAAGGCCGATGCTAGATTAATCGTGCCCGACAGAGCCGCT
>JAYUYI010000142.1:0-1990 GCA_043752545.1 Thermoleptolyngbya sp. | reverse complement strand
ATCCCAAGGAAATGCAGTTGGGTCAGCAACGAGTATTTCAGACGAATGTAGATACGCTGAAGCAAGAGTTTGATCTCAAAGTTGTGAAGCGCCAGGTGAATGATTATAACTATAGCGGGGCGCTAGACACTGCAATGGCGGTGGGGCTAGATGATGAAGCGGTTGTAGCGCTGTTGAACTATGCCCATTGTCGGTTTGCCCTAGATTTTGACCGAGCCTATTCGGCAATTGCGCCGCTGGTTGGCTCGCTGGATGGACGGTGGAATCAAGAAATCTCCCAGTTACGCAGTCAGAGCGATCGCCGCGCGTTGCTGCGCGAAGCATATTTTAATGGGTTGATCGAATACCGCAATCGGCAGTATGCCGATTTTTTGGTGAAGCTATCGCGGTTTCAAGAGGGGGTATTGAGTTACTTGGTCAGTCGCTTGCTGGAGCGCAAGTTGCCTGCCACCTATAGCGAGTGCGCTGGGTTCTGGCAATTTGTTCAACAGTTTGACCAAGGGAAGCTTGACGCCTTTTTGCAAGCCTATCGGTTTCGGGGCACCCCGCTGACATTACAGAGGTTTCCTAATCGCCCTGTTTTGACCGCAATGTTGGAATATCATCCACAGTTTGCGGAAGTGCTAAACCCGATCGCAGCATTGAGCGCGGCGTGCGATCGCCGCAACAAAGTGATCCACAATTTTGAAGGCATTTCCCAGATTGAAGATGCAGACTATCTGCTGCAACAGATGCGTCAGATTCTCAAAAAGATTGCACCTGGGAATCTAGAAAATCCGTTTGATCGGTTGAATCAACAAATTTGTACACTGCTCGATCTGTCGGTGCGGTCTGCTACGATAGCTAAATCGTAATATTCGTGTGTAAGACAAAAGACTCGATACAAGCTTGATTGGAGCCGAGAGGGTGCCGATTGAGCGAGGGTATCGCCACCTGTCGCGCTATCAGCAACAGCTATCGGCAGTAGATCGGTTGATGACAGCGCAAACAATTGTGCAAGCCAAGCTGAAAAATAGTCGAGTTTTGCTAATGCGGCAGCAGCGACGGCAAACGTCACAGGCGATCGCCCTGGCAATCCAAAGTTTGGAGTATCTGGTCACTCAGGTGAGTCAGGCAGATTCGACGGAGCGGTTGATGGGGTTTGAGGGGGCAGGGGCGGCTAGCTATTTTATGGCGCTGGGCGAGTGTTTAAGTGGTAATGGGTTTGTCTTTACGGCACGCTCACGTCGCCCCCCTGGGAACCCAGTCAATGCCATGCTAAGTTTTGGCTATCAGGTGCTTTGGAATCATCTGCTAAGTTTGATTGAATTACAAGGGCTAGATCCATACCATGCTTGCCTGCATGGGAATGGTGCAGATGAGACAGCGGCGCAGCAGACGCGTCATGCGGTGCTAGCGTCAGATTTGATTGAGGAGTTTCGGGCACCGATTGTGGATTCGTTGATGCTGTATTTGGTAAATCGAGGGATGATCAATGCTGCTGAGGATTTTGAGTTTCGTGATGGGGGTTGTTTTCTGAATGAGAATGGCCGTAAACGGTATCTACGGACGTTTTTGCAACGGATGGAGGAGTCTGTGCAGGATGAATCTGGTGAATCGCAACCGCGCTGGGATTTGCTAACGCGTCAGGTGCGATCCTATAAACGGTTTGTCTATGATCCAACGCGCCTCTATCAACCGTATCTGATTCGTTAAGCTAGGTTGCATTCATGCTGTTGTATGTTGTAACGTATGATATTCCATGTGACAAACGGCGGAGAAAGGTAGCTAATCTGCTGGAAGGCTATGGTCGGCGGGTGCAATATAGTGTGTTTGAATGTGTGTTGACGGCGGTTAAGTATGAGGAGTTGAGTCGGCGTCTGCATAAACGAATTAAGTTGAGTGAAGATAGTGTTCGGTTCTATCCACTGTCACGTCATACGTTAGATCAAGTTAAGGTGTTGGGGGGTGCTCCAATTACAACGTTTCCAGGGTCAACAATTGTGTAATG
>JAYUYI010000141.1:0-2001 GCA_043752545.1 Thermoleptolyngbya sp. | reverse complement strand
TCTTCTCCTGATACGTTAAACAATCGAGATTATCTTGGGGCACCCGAACCCGCAGGTTCATCCGGCAACCCATACTCAGGAGAGCCAGATGGCGTTGTTTGAGCCAACGGATTACAGATCCGCACAGCTTGACTGACTGGATGCCTCATCGAGTTCAGCGATGGGTCATTTCAATCAATCGCTCCCCCGAATCTTGAAGCTGCTGGACGATCTCCTGGCACAGACTCAACCCTTAGAAAGACCCTATCATCCTCTTCCTTTTACCAGGCTAAAAATACGCTTAAGACATCTGTGAGAAAAAGATCACACTTCATAACAACGACCTAGGCTGTGTGAGAAAAAGGCTTCAAATACAATTCCAAATTAGTTCATTGATACGCTGACACACAGCAAAGGTCATTCATCAATCTATCTACTCAGGTGATCACCTTTGCAATATTGGGCAGGATCTTCTGGCATCCATTTGACAGAAATCTTTCCCATCCGAGTAGATTGATCCAGATTCCAAACTTGAGGATATTCTATGTCTCATCTCGTTGCCAAATTCATGCTAGTTGGCCTCATAGCAACCGCTACCGCAGGCGTTGTCAATCTATCGCCGCCAGCAACTGAAGTTGCTCAAGCCAACAATTCCATTGGGCTGTCTATCTCTCCTAACCAATCCCGCTACCCCCGTGGTACAGCGCTGCGCATCACCGCGACCGTCAAATCCGCCGATGGTCAACGTCTCGCAAACACACCTGTCTTAGTAGTTGAAACTTTCTACAACTCAGGAACTCGCCGTACTGAGCAACGCAATCTAGGACAATTCACCACAAACAGCGCAGGACGCATCACCATCGATTACAGGATCTCCACCGATCCCAACCAAGATAAAGTGACCCTTAACTTTGTCAATCCCATCGCTTCTGGCGGTGCCGCCGCCTTTGTCATCCCCATCGGTCGCTAGAGCTTCGATCAACGAGCGATCGCGCGCTGCAAAGCCAACGATCGCTCATTATTCAAGACCGCTGTATGAATGTTCTATGAAGAAGCGAGTGTTCCAATGATCACTAGGTTTACAATCAAATCTGCTTGATTCAACCGTGACTGACAGCGCTTCGGATTGCGTGTTGAAGGAAGGTTAGTCACCGATTGGTGCAGGTTCAACCGTTGCTCAGCCCTAGACGTGATGAAACACAAATTACCAAAATGATTGCATCTCTCCATCACCTGCAAAAGTTCACGAAAATCACATCCTTGTGTGCACTTTTACTAGCCGTTACAGCCTCTGTATCTGCCGCAAAAACCCCCGCCCAGCGAACCACTCAACCCACTAGAAGCCTCTACGATCGGGCTAAAGCTGAATTACCCGAAGACATCTATCTTCTCTATCGAATTGTTGAGCGGATTGCCCGAGCAAACGGGGTCGATGAACGCCCCTGGAGAATTGGAACGGTTCCCACCTATGACATTAATGCCTTTGCAACGCAGGTCAATTTAGTCGCCGTCTATGACGGTTTGCTCGATCAACTTGCAGGAGATTCTTCAGCCATTGCTTGCATTGTTGGGCATGAGATGGGACATAACGACAAACGCCACATTGCGTTAGGACAAGCTCAAAGAGAGCAGTTGATCGCACAAGCGAGAGCAGAAGCAGAAGCAGAAGTTAATCGAGAGATTAATGATGCCAAGACTGACTCTACGGCAACTGGAGTTTTAGGAGGTTTACTCGGAAGACTTGGAGGAATTCCTGGAATCGGCGGTGGGCTTCTAAAAAATGAGAGCCAGAATCGGCTGACTCGTGCCCAACAACGCATTGAAGAGATGACTAAGAAGAAGCAAGTTGAACTCGACTTTAATCTTGCTGCAACAATACGACGACAGGAATTTGAGGCAGATGAAGCTGGGTATCTGTTCGCGACGAGAGCAGGATTTGAACCCCAAGGCTGTCTCAGAGCAATGGCAGTTTTAGCCCGCATACCCGGAGCGGAGTCTGACACAACGCATCCGGCTGTACCA
>JAYUYI010000140.1:0-5228 GCA_043752545.1 Thermoleptolyngbya sp. | reverse complement strand
CCTGGCCTGTTTGCAAATCGAGAATGGCGATCGCGTTATTCTCTTGCAGCGTCACCCAGGCAGTTTTAGAATCGGCTGAAACGGTGATGTACTCTGGTTCCAGGTCTTGCGCCACCGTCGCATTGGGGCCAAAAACCCGAACGCCACTGGCCACCAGCGCCGAGAGCTGGCTATTGAACCCTGTAAACCCAGCGGTGGTCACACTGGCCGCCGTTAAGCCCAACACGCCGCTAGACAAATCGATGATACTAATGGAGCCTTCAGGATCGACCGATGTCGGCTGGTTGTAGCTGCTAGGTTCGCCCTCATTAGCCACCAATATCTTGTTGCCATCGGGCGTAAAGGTCAGCATGTCGGGCACAGCCCCCACGCTAACCGCATTTAGAAAATTGCCGTCTAAATCATAAAAGGCCACTGTACCAGGGGCTTGGCGGTTCGCAGTGTTTTCAACGGCGATCGCGACAATGCCGTTTTTGACTGCAATGCTGTTGGCCGTCCCAAAGGTCGAAACATCAATCGTAGTCAGCAGAGTTGGCGCGCTCAGATTGCTAGCATCCAACACTTGAACAGCACTAGTGCCTGCGACCACATAGGAGCGCTGCGTTACTGCATCAAACGCAGCAATTTCAGCGCCAGTCCCAGCATAGGTGCCACGAGAAGCAAGAGTTATACTCATTTAGACCTTAGAGAGTGTGTAATGGGTGCAAGGAAGTCAAAATTGAGATCTGCGACCAGCAGAATATCTCACCCGTGCCTAGGATGGAGTGAGCGATCAAACGCCTCAGACACATCAAAGAAACCGGGTGACAGTACGGACATTTAGCATAATTTCTACTAAGAATGTAACATTAGCCTCTCAGTATACTGGTGTGTTCCCCACGACATCAGCCATCAAGTTTGTGTAAAGCTATACCGTCCTACCGATTCTTGCTGCGGGCTTAACCCTTGATCGGTTGGGCATTGGCGTGACGAATCCGCCGCGATCCTTGTATTCTGTGTATTGCGGCTTTGCTTCTAGGCAAAAACGCTTACAGACAGAAACGCGCGGGGAAGAATTGTGCTTGACATCAGACAAATTCGGGAAAACCCAGAGCAGGTACAGGCGCGGTTGAACTTGCGGGGTAGTGGCTATGAGCTGACGCCCATCTTAGAACTCGACAAGCGGCAGCGTGAGATTGAAGGAACGCGATCGCTCTTGCAGGCTCGCAGTAATGAAATTGGCAAACTGGTGGGTCAGAAACTGAAATCAGGTGCCAAAGATGATCCAGAAATTCAGCCGCTCAAAGATGAAGGGAACCAGGTGAAGGCGCAGCTAGCCGAACTGGAGCCGCAGGAGAAAGAGATTAAGGCAAAGTTAGAGGCTTTGCTGCTGACGTTTCCTAACTTGCCCAGTGACCAAACCCCTGTGGGCAAAACCGAAGACGACAATATAGAAGTGCGGCGCTGGGGTGACGAGTACATCCCTAGCAATCCCAACATTCTGCCGCACTACGAAATCGGCGAAAAGCTAGGGATTCTCAACTTTGAGCGCTCGGTCAAAATTGCCCAGAGTCGGTTTGTCACCCTGGTGGGAGCTGGAGCTGCGCTAGAACGTGCCCTCATCCAACTGATGCTCGATCGCCATACCCAGGCTGGCTTTGTCGAAGTGCTGCCGCCGATTTTGGTTAACACGGCTTCCCTCACCGCGTCGGGGCAGTTGCCAAAGTTCGCTGACGAAAGCTTTAAGTGCGATCGCGACGATCTCTGGCTCACCCCCACCGCCGAAGTGCCCATCACCAGCCTCTACCGCGACGAGATTTTAGACGGTGAGGCGCTGCCGATTTACCACTGCGCCTACACCCCCTGTTTCCGCCGCGAGGCCGGCAGCTATGGTCGCGACACTCGAGGTCTAATCCGCCTGCACCAGTTCAACAAGGTGGAAATGTTCAAATTTGTCCGCCCCGAAACCTCCATGCAAGAGCTGGAGAGCCTCACCGCCGCCGCCGAGAGCATCTTGCAAGCCCTCAAACTGCCCTATCGGGTGCTTGCCCTCTGCACAGGCGACCTTGGCTTTGCCTCCGTCAAAACCTACGACCTAGAAGTGTGGCTCCCTAGCCAAAGCAAATACCGCGAAATCTCCAGCTGCTCTAACTGCGAAGGGTTCCAATCTCGCCGCGCCAACATTCGCTTCAAAGCATCCGGGAAAAAAGGCACCCAATTTCTCCATACCCTCAACGGCTCCGGCCTCGCGGTCGGACGCACCATGGCCGCCATTCTCGAAAACTACCAGCAGCCCAATGGCACCATCCGAGTGCCAGAGGTATTGCAGCCCTACTTGGGACGCGAAGTACTGTAATAGGACTTACACATTTGCCCCCTCAATCCCCCAATTTTGGGGGACTTCCGATCCAGTTCCCCCCAAAATTGGGGGGTCAGGGGGGCTAGAGCGAAGTTTTTGCGTAAGTCCTATCTAAATGAAGGATGAAACGGGCGAGTTTAAATTCATCCTTCATCCTTCCGCCTTCATCCTTTTCTGATCCCCACTAGAATGGTCAGGAGGGAATTGACGTTTTTATAAGAGTTGTCTATGTCGGTTTTGGCGGCGATCGCAGTTTTAGCGCTTCTCATTGTGGTTCATGAATTGGGGCACTTTCTGGCAGCTCGGCTCCAGGGAATTCATGTCAACCGATTTTCAATTGGCTTTGGGCCAATTCTGTGGAAATATCAAGGCCCCGAAACCGAGTATGCTCTGCGGGCGTTTCCGCTAGGTGGCTTTGTTGGTTTTCCCGACGACGACCCCGACAGCGATATTCCGGCTGATGACCCCAACCTGCTGCGGAATCGCCGTGTACTCGATCGGGCGATTGTGATTAGTGCTGGGGTGATTGCCAACCTGGTGTTTGCCTACCTAATTTTTGTTACCCAATTCTCGATTGTGGGGATTCCCGAAGGGTTTGACTTTCAACCGGGAGTGGTCATTCCTCAGGTGATGGCGCAAGATTCTCCGGCGTCGCAGGCTGGCATCCAAAATGGCGACATTGTGCTCGGAGTTAATGGCGCGTCGTTGGGTTCGGGCGAAGACGCCGAGAAAAAGCTGATGGCGGCGATCGCCAGCAGCCCCAACCAAGCGATTACATTGGATGTGCAGCGCGGTGAGCAGCAGCTCGATATCGCAGTGACGCCGAAGCCAGATGCCCAAGGGATTGCTCGAATTGGCGTCGTGCTCAACCCCAACGGCACCGTTCAATTCCGTCGCCCCAATGGCATCGGCGAAGTGTTTGGCTTAGCGGCTCGGCAGTTCCAGGACATGGTCGTCAGAACGGTGCAGGGCTTTGTTTCGCTAATTACGAACTTCGCCGCCGTGGCCAATCAAGTAGCAGGTCCCGTCAAGATTGTGGAACAGGGCGCTAGTCTAGCCGCTTCCGACTGGATTAATCTGTTTCCCTTTACTGCCATCATTAGCATCAACCTGGCCATTATCAATATCTTGCCTCTGCCTGCGCTGGATGGTGGACAGCTGGCATTTTTGCTAATTGAAGCGCTGCGCGGCAAGCCGTTGCCCACTCGCTTCCAAGAGAACGTGATGCAGACCGGGCTAATGCTGCTGTTGGGGCTAGGGGTATTTCTGATTGTGCGCGATACTAGCCAACTGGCGTTCTTCAAGAATCTGTTGCAATAGCCTGACCTGACGTCTGGATAGGGATTGTCCATCGACAATCCCTATTTTTTTCAGCTTGATCCTCAAACCCATTTTCCAGATTTTCCAATGGCCACTCCCCGCAGTAAATCGGCGAAAAAACAGCGGGCGCTAGAGATTTTGGTGCGGCTGAAGCGGCTGTATCCTGATGCTACCTGCTCGTTAGATTATGCAACTCCGGTGCAGCTGCTGGTGGCCACTATCCTGTCAGCCCAATGCACGGATGAGCGCGTCAACCGGGTGACGCCAGAGCTATTCCGGCGCTTTCCCGATGCCGACGCGATGGCAAATGCAGAGCCGGGAGCGATCGAAACGCTCGTGCGCTCGACGGGGTTCTACCGCAACAAGGCCAAAAATATCCAGGCTGCCTGCCGGATGATTGTGACGGAGTTTGGCGGTGTGGTGCCGCAGCAGATGGAAGAATTGCTGAAACTGCCAGGGGTAGCGCGCAAAACGGGGAATGTGGTGCTAGCACATGCCTATGGCATCAACGCCGGAGTGACGGTCGATACCCACGTCAAACGGCTAAGCTACCGCCTGGGACTAACGGAACATACCGACCCAATCAGAATTGAGCGCGATTTGATCAAGCTACTGCCCCAGCCAGATTGGGAAAACTGGTCAATTCGGCTAATTTACCACGGGCGCGCGGTTTGCAATGCCAGAAACCCAGCCTGCGATCGCTGCGCCCTAGCGGATTTGTGTCCCTCCGTCGATCGCACCAAAATTATCCCGCCTCCAACGCCTGCACGAATGCCCTTGATGGCTGAATCTCAACAGGTCAAAAATTGAACGAAGGGACTCTACCTGAAGAAAGTTGCAGCAATATCGAGTAAGACTTATATTTTATTTGCGGTCGCCTAAATTTTTCTTATGAATGAAGGAGTGAACGTTAGTGCAACTCCTGCTGAACTAAGTGCCACTCCTCTGGCAACAAGTTGCGATCGAATTAATGTTCGTTGTGATGCATCCGATGCAAGCGGCGATCGCACTGGCTCAATGATGAGATGGGTCATCTGCTCGCTCCCAACCCCAACGCCAACCGATGTTGGTAAACTGTAAGTGCAGAATTTGGAGGTCAAAAACGCATGCTGAAGAACTTCCCAACTATCAGCGCATCCCCCGAAATTATGGGGCGGCACTCCAGTCTTTACCAGCACTAGGGTTCCTGTTCAAACGCTACTGGACTATCTCAAGGCGGGAGAATCCATAGACGATTTCTTGGATGGATTTCCAACTGTGACCAGAGAGCAGGTCATCGCCTTACTTGAAGAAGCTGGAAAACAGGTTATTGGCATAGCATGAAGCTACTGCTTGGACGAGTGCACTGATCGCAAACTTGCGCTGAACATTGGCAGGGAAGGAATTTTGGGAATCCTTCCAACTCCCCCGAACAACTTCGAGTCGTGCAGCTAACGTTCATGTTCAGCGGCGGCTATTGAACTTGCATCATCACCAACTATCTCTATTCCGCCGCTGCAACGACTTGCTATCCCGTTGCAGCTATCACCACAATAACGTTACAGGGTATTTTCCGAATTCACTATAGAAG
>JAYUYI010000139.1:0-2001 GCA_043752545.1 Thermoleptolyngbya sp. | reverse complement strand
ATCTCAAGCTGCTGGAGTACAACGTCAACACTCTAATTCGAGGACTGCGGGGGAATTAACCAAATGCGAATGGCTCCAGTGGGTACAAATCCGGTCAGTGTGGAAGTGGAAAATGTCACCGTTGACTACAACGGTAAGGTGGCGCTGCATGGGGCCAGCCTGCAATTGCGGGCTGGCTCCATTTGCGGCTTGGTGGGGATGAACGGCAGCGGCAAATCGACGCTATTTAAGGCGATTATGGGCTTTGTGTCGCCCAGAGCCGGACGAGTGCTCATTCAAGGTTTGCCCAGCCGCATGGTGCAGAAGCGGAGTTTGGTAGCCTATGTGCCCCAAGCGGAAGAGGTGGACTGGAATTTTCCAGTCAGCGTGTGGGATGTGGTGATGATGGGTCGCTACGGCTACATGAATTTGCTGCGGCTGCCTAATGCGCGCGATCGCCAAATCGTCCACGACAGCCTAGAACGGGTGCAGATGCTAGAAATGCGCGATCGCCAAATTGGTGAACTGTCTGGCGGGCAACGCAAACGTGCTTTCCTAGCGCGCGCGCTGGCTCAACAAGGTTCAGTCATCTTGTTAGACGAACCCTTCACAGGCGTAGACATCAAAACCGAAAAAACCATGATCGACCTGCTGCTAGAGCTAAAACAGCAGGGACACACCATCCTAATTTCCACCCACGACCTCGCCTCAATTACCACCTTTTGCGATCAGGTTGTCCTGATCAACCGCACCATTTTGGCCTACGGCGATATTTCCGATGTGTTTACCGAAGAAAACCTGGCACGCACCTTTGGCGGCTCGGTTGGCAAGTTCTTACCCGAGCGCTAGAGGCGATCGTAGAGGTAGGGGCGAATGGCCGTTCGCCCCTACCCATATTTGCCACATGCCCCAATTAAATTGGTAGTCAATCCATGGACACCCTCTCGCTCTGGCAATGGCTGATTGCCCCGCTACAGTACGAATTTATGCTCAAGGCGCTAATTGTTAGTGCCTTTGTAGGAGCCGTGTGCGCCTTTCTGTCGTGTTACATGACGCTGAAGGGCTGGGCTCTGATGGGCGATGCGGTCTCCCACTCTGTCACCCCTGGCGTGGTGCTGGCCTACATTTTCAATTTGCCCTATTCAATTGGGGCATTTGTGTTTGGCGTCGGCTCTGTGCTGGCGATCGGGTTCATTAAGTCTAAAACCCGAATTAAAGAAGACACGGTAATTGGGCTGGTGTTTACCGGGTTTTTTGCCTTGGGGCTGGTGCTAATTTCCAAAAACCCGTCCAACGTAGATTTAATGCACATTTTGTTTGGCAATGTGCTGGGCATTTCCACCGGGGACATAATTCAGACGTTTATCATCGGCAGTATTACGCTAATTACGCTGCTGATCTTACGCAAAGACCTGCTGCTGTTCTGCTTTGACCCCACCCACGCCCGCTCGATTGGGATCAACATTGTCGCCCTGCACTACATTTTGCTGGGTGTGCTCTCGCTAACGATTGTGGCGGCGCTGCAAACCGTTGGCATCATTTTGGTCGTGGCTATGCTGGTCACCCCCGGAGCCACTGCCTACTTGCTTACCGACCATTTTGACTGGATGATTCCGCTGGCGATCGCCTCTGGTGTATTTTCCAGCGTCTTAGGCACCTACATCAGCTATTACCTGGACGGTTCGACGGGCGGTTGCATTGTGGTAGTGCAAACGCTGCTGTTTGTGGTCGCAATGATTTTTGCGCCCAAGTACGGTCTGTTGAAGCAGGGCAGTGGCTCGCAGACGGTTGGGGTAGAAGGAGACGGATGAGTGGATAGCCGAGCGGTTGAGATGAGCTGCCGTGGCCAGTTTTGTTAAGAGAACGCAAGCTTTCAATGCGGCGTTCTGATCGAAAATTTGCTGAAGCTTTGTAGCCGATGCTTCGACGAAAGGATAAAATTCTACATAAATTCTAATTCGGGTATATGCACAGAATCGTGATACGGAATCGTGTCTGCCCTAATTGCCATTTCGGGCATAT
>JAYUYI010000138.1:0-2004 GCA_043752545.1 Thermoleptolyngbya sp. | reverse complement strand
CAACGCGAGAAGACCGCAACGCGGGAGCCTGCACCTGTTTGATCGATTTTTTGCAGCATGGCGTTGAGCAAGGCCGTAGCGATACGGGGCGAGACTGCTGGGTGATTCGGTCTAAAATTGCGGGCTATATTGATTTAGAAGTGGAAGAAGCCGCGCTGTCACAGTTGCGGCGATCGCTGGTTTGGCAGACGGCGGGGGCGATCGCAGAGGCAGTTTCTCTGGTAAAAAATTATGCGCAGCAAGCATGTTTGGAGCCGTGGGGAGAGCCGCTAAATTTCCCCTTAGAGGCAACGCCGCCTATTGTCCTTCCTGGTGAGCGTTATGGCCACCGAATTGAGGGTAAAACCATCGCTGAAACCTGGGTAAAAATTATCCATCGGATCAAGATTACGGGCACCATTCGCCCCACTGCTTACGATGGCTATTGGCAAGAGTTGATTGACCTAGTGGCCGTGGTCACCGATGAGCCGTCCGACTTTTTCTTTCCAGATCCCAACTACTTGCCCGTCGATCGCCCCTTCATTCAGCAATATATCTCGCAAATCTTAGACGATGCCCCCGAGCGGGAGGGCGTAAAATATACGTATGGTCAGCGGCTGCGCTCTTGGTTTGGCCGCGATCAGGTGCAGCAAGTCATCCAAAAACTAGCGGCAGATCTAAATTCTGCGCGGGCCGTGATGTCTCTGTGGGACGTGAACGACCACGAGACGGGCGACAGTCCACCCTGCCTGAACCATATTTGGGTACGAATTGTAGATGGCGAACTGTCACTGACGGCCACGTTCCGCAGTAACGATATGTTTTCGGCATGGCCTGCCAACGCGATGGGACTGCGATCGCTGCAACAGCATATTCGAGAGGCGATCGCCACCCAGACGGGGACAGACCTGCACCTAGGTCCGCTAATTACCATGAGCCAAAGCGCCCACATCTATGATGACTGTTGGGAAAATAGCGATCGCCTAATTGCCTCGCACTATGCTCGAATTTGTCAACAGCGCGACTATACCGATCCCTGCGGCAGCTTTGTGATTAGTGTGCAGCCCCACGAGATTGTGGTAGAGCACATGACCCCCGGCGCAGGCGAAGTGGTGAACTGCTACACAGGCAAAACGGCCACTCAGCTCTATCGTCAACTGGCGATCGCTTGCCCTAGTCTTCAGGTAGAACACGCCCTCTACCTGGGTGCAGAACTGCAAAAGGCGGAAATTGCCCTGTCGCTAGGTCAGCCATCGTTGTATGAACAAGACCAAAAAATGCGATCGCTTCAACCATAAATTTTGAGGCTAAACCATGGCGACTAAGCTAATCTACTTACTAATTTTGGGTGTCATGGGGATCAACGGAGCCTTGTATTTGGCCTGGTTCCTAGAGCCACCGAATCCAGACAGAATTGGATATTGGTATGGGATTTATTTTATCGTGTTTCCATTTTTGGCACTCTTAGGCATTGTTGCTTTAGTGCTTAAGGAAAAACTCAATATTTCGGGCTGGATCGGAGGCTTGCTTCTGCTCTACGTTGGGCTGTTAACCCTTCTCGCTAATAGCGTTTCTCTAGGCTGGGACTGGCTGCTGGCGCTGTTCCCTCAAGGAGGGTTTGAAGTGTTTCATGTGGCTGTATTTGCTGCAACGTTGCTCGGGTTGCTCGGGGTCATGCTGAGGCGTTAAGGAGTCTGGCTTGCGAGCCAACAGCCTTGGGGCATGCTTCCAAATCCCCAGCAGGGGACAAAGCCCGTCCCCCACAGCTTCTGCTACAAAGCCGCGTCGGCGATCGCTTCAAGAGTCGCTGAGAATGCTACGGATGGCGAGGGTAGCGTGTGGCTAGAGCACGGCACTTTGCTCCGATCTGCGTTTTTGCATCAGCTTCCATCCGAGGGCAAGCAGCCCTGGAAGTAGAGCTGGCGATGGAACTGGGGTTGGAACTCTTGAGAGGTTATATGAAGTAAGATCCTGCCCCTTAGTCTCGACCTGGGATCCTTGCAAAATTTTAAAGACATCTTTGGG
>JAYUYI010000137.1:0-2005 GCA_043752545.1 Thermoleptolyngbya sp. | reverse complement strand
CATTAGATGACCTAGAACGGCGATCGCAAAGTACCGATGCGACGCTGCCAACCAGCCTGCAAATTTTGATTGCCGATAACAAAAACGCCCTGCAATCGTGAGAAATACCATCATGAAATCGCACTTCAAGTTCAATGTCGGCTTTGCGATCGGGCTGTGTCTTAGCCTCCTGGCAGCCTGTACTGGGAGCGGATCTTTCAATCCTTCTGCCCCGCAGCCCTCAACCACAGCTCCACTGGTGAATGCAATCGAACAGGCCGATCGCACGTTACGCGAACAGCTATTACCCCAAATTGCCGTCCAAGATGCCCTCGTGCCCGATCACGTTGCCGATAATGTGGTGATCCCGCCCCCAGAAGAGCCGCTGCCCCAACTAGATGACTATCCGCTGTATGGTGCCAAACCGACTCAAGATCCCAAAATAGTCTATCTAGAAATCTTTAGTTCTGCTGAGAAAGCCAATGCAGAACGACGCGATGAACGGTGGCTGATTGATGTGGTGGAAGCATTTAATCAGCAGCAGCAAACGGTTAAATCAGGCGCGGTGATTCAAGTGGGTATTCGCAACATTCCATCGGGACTGGGAGCACAACTGATCGCTGCCGATGCAGCTAAACCCGCAGGCTTTACTCCCTCTAATGAGCTGTGGCTAGAAATTCTCAAACAGCAGGGCGTATCCTTTACACCTGTCAACGCGGCTCTAGTCCCCAATAGCACTGGGTTTGTCGTCGAAAGTCAAGCCTATCAACAGCTAGCGGCGGGTGGAGAGGTCACCTTTGAACGGTTATTAGACGCTATCTTAGCGGGGAAACTGACCCTGGGCTATCCCAACCCCTACAGCAGCTCATCGGCATTAAATTTGCTGTACACCATCTTTTGGCAAGCCGCCGGACATAACACCGATGGCAAACCCTTGACTGCTGACGACTTGCGATCGCCCCAGATTGCGTCTATGTTTACCGCGTTTCAAAATCAGGTTTTGGTCACCACCCAAACCACGCTAGATCTAAAAGATATCTTCTTGCGTGACCAGCAAAAACTACAGGCATTTCCATTGGATTATCAGAGCTATGCCACGCTGAAACAAACGCCAGGATTTGAAAAAACAGGCTATGTGCCGTTTGGCGTACCGCACAGCAGTCCGTTAGTATCGTTCAAGTGGAACACACCGGATCAGCAAGAAGGGCTAGCCAAATTTGCCGCGTTTGCCACCTCTGCCCCGATGCAGCAAGCCGCAAAAACACTCGGGTTTGAAGCGACACCCTATCTCACTAGCAAAAAGTTTCCGCCTATGCCCACAGGTACCGTATTAGAGTCGGCGCAGTCGTTTTGGAAGCAGCGGAAAGACGGCGATCGCACCGTCTACATGATGCTAGTGATTGACACCAGTGGGTCAATGGAAGGCGAGCGGTTAGAAGGGGTGAAAAAAGGCTTACGGTTGGCTAGCCGCGCCATCAACGCAGGCAATCAGGTAGGGCTGGTGACGTTTGGCGATCGCCCAGTGCGGCGGATGACCTTAGCGCCGTTTAACGAGCTAGAACAGAAACGGCTATTGGTGGCCATTGACGACCTCAAAGCCGATGGCAGTACAGCGATGTATGACGGGTTAATGATTGGGCTAGCAGAGTTGATGGAAAAACAGAAGGCTGATCCCAATGGCCGCTTTTCATTAATGCTGCTGTCGGATGGGGAAGTGACAGCAGGGCTGCGGTTGGATCAGGTGCAGGAGGTGCTGCGTGATAGTGGCATCCGGATTTATCCGATTGCCTATGGGGAAGTGAATCAACAGGAATTGCAGGCGATCGCCACGTTGCGTGAAGGCAGCGTCTACGATGGCAATCCTGAAACCGTGCAGCGCTTGCTCAAAGATCTATTTCAAACCAATCTCTAATCGGAAAAATTGATTTTTGTAGAGGCGCGATTAATCACGTCTCTACAAATAATCGCGTCCCTACGAGTACCCTAGCAGAGAAACACTAGCGCATGAATACTTTGAATGCTCGTC
>JAYUYI010000136.1:0-2006 GCA_043752545.1 Thermoleptolyngbya sp. | reverse complement strand
TGTTTGCGGGCGATCGCATTGTGCCAGTGGCAGCGCTGCGAATGGTGGGCAGCCACAATCACCAAAATCTGCTGATGGCGGTGGCGGCAGCGCGACTGGCAGGGGTAGACCCGGAGGCGATCGCCCACGCCATTGCCACCTTCCCTGGCGTGCCCCATCGGCTGGAGCACATTTGCACCTGGAATGGCATCGATTTGATCAACGACAGCAAGGCCACCAACTACGATGCCGCCCAGGTGGGGCTAGCCTCGGTGGCCGCTCCGGCGATATTGATTGCGGGCGGCGAGCCAAAAACCGGAGATGATACGAGCTGGCTGGCGACCATTCAGGCCAAGGCCGCCGCAGTCTTGCTGATTGGCAACGCCGCCGCCAGTTTTGCGCAACGGTTGGAGCAGATTGGGTTTAGCCAGTATGAGATTGTCGAAACCATGGAGCGGGCGGTGCAGCGGGGGGCAGAACTAGGTCAGCAGCTAGGGGCTAAGGTGGTGCTGCTCTCTCCCGCCTGCGCCAGCTTTGACCAATATGCCAACTTTGAGCAGCGCGGTGACGATTTCCGCCGGCTTTGCAAACAGTTATAGGGCGGCATGGAAAAAGGCGGGCATAGCATAGCTATGCCCGTACCAATTTTCTAGAGCCGTGCTGTGCCCCTACTGTTTGAAGGCGTTCAATCCGGCGTATTGAGCGCGATCGCCCAGTTCTTCTTCAATTCGCAGCAGTTGATTGTATTTAGACAACCGTTCGCCGCGACAGGGAGCGCCTGTTTTCATTTGACCCGCGTTAGTTGCCACTGCTAGGTCGGCGATGAAATCGTCGGGGGTTTCACCTGAGCGGTGGCTGATCATGACGGTATAGCCAGCGGCGCGTGACATTTCGATGGCGCTGAGGGTTTCGGTGATGGTGCCAATCTGGTTGACCTTAATCAGCGTCGAGTTGCCCACTCCATCGGCGATCGCCTGCTTAATAATGCTGGGGTTCGTCACAAAGGCATCGTCGCCCACTAGGCGAATGGTTTTGCCCAGACGTTGGGTCAGCCGTTGCCAGCCCGCCCAGTCTTGCTCACCTAGCCCGTCTTCTAGCGACACAATCGGGAACTGCTCCACCCAGCTCGCCCACAGGTCGATCATGTCGTCGCTGGTCTTGGTGCTTTGATCCGACTTGTTGAAAAAGTAGGTGCCGTCTTTTTGATACAGCTCGCTAGTAGCCGGGTCCAGCGCGATCGCCATCTCATCACCTGCTTTTAAGCCGACTTTGGCGATCGCCTCCAAAATCACCTCAATCGCTTCGATATTCGCCTTCAAGTTAGGGGCAAAACCGCCTTCGTCGCCAATCCCTGTGGCATAGCCCTTTTGCTTCAGAATCGACTTGAGCGCGTGATAAGTTTCTGCACCCATTTCCAGCGCGGCCTTATAGGTCGGCGCACCCACCGGGGCAATCATAAATTCTTGAAAGTCTACGCTGTTGTCGGCATGGGCACCGCCGTTGAGCACGTTGAAACAGGGCACGGGCAGCAGCACCGCCGCATCGCCGCCTAAGTAGTAGTAGAGCGGCTGCTGGGCAGAGGCCGCTGCTGCACGAGCGATCGCCATCGACACGCCCAAAATTGCGTTAGCGCCCAGGGTGCTCTTGTACTCCGTGCCATCTAGCGCCAGCATTTTGTGATCGATCCCGGCTTGGTCAGCGGCATCAGCTCCCTTCAGCGCCGTCGCGATCGCCCCTTTGACATTGGCCACAGCTTTGAGCACACCCTTGCCGCCATAGCGGCTCTTGTCGCCATCGCGCAGTTCCAATGCTTCCCGGATGCCCGTCGATGCCCCCGATGGCACAGCGGCGCGCCCCTTGCTGCCATCTTCTAACACCACGTCAACTTCAACGGTTGGGTTGCCCCGAGAGTCAAGAATTTCCCGAGCGTGGATGGATGCGATCGCCACCATAAAATTCAGTCCCCTTGTGCAAATGATGTACTGAGTGCATTAAACCAGAAGAATCTTCCCATCATTCGTATGGTT
>JAYUYI010000135.1:0-5243 GCA_043752545.1 Thermoleptolyngbya sp. | reverse complement strand
CCAAATCTGCTCCGGCAAACCCAGGGGTGCGGGTGGCGATCGCCTTCAAATTCACATCAGCCCCCAGCTTCACGGCTTGGGCATGGATTTCCAAAATGGCCATGCGACCGAGTAAGTCAGGGCGATCGACCAGCACCTGCCGATCAAATCGACCGGGGCGCAGCAGAGCCGGGTCAAGCGTTTCAGGCCGATTGGTGGCCGCCAGCACGATCACCGTCTGCTCGCCGCCACTAAACCCATCCATTTCTGTGAGCAGCTGGTTCAGCGTCTGTTCTCGCTCATCGTTACCGCCATAAAAACCGTTGGAGGCTCGGGACTTACCAATCGCATCTAACTCGTCAATGAAGACGATACAGGGAGCCTGTTTTTTGGCTTGCTCAAACAGGTCACGCACCCGTGACGAACCCACCCCGACAAACATTTCAACAAATTCTGAACCCGAGATGCTAAAAAACGGCACCCCAGCTTCCCCCGCCACTGCCTTAGCCATCAGGGTTTTACCTGTACCGGGAGGGCCAACCAGCAATACACCTTTGGGAATGCGTGCGCCAATTTGGGTGAAGCGTTTGGGGGTTTTGAGAAACTCAACCACCTCCACTAGCTCTGCCTTGGCTTCTTCCACGCCGGCAACATCGGCAAAGGTGACCTTATTGTCATCATTTTCTACATAGACTTTGGCGCGGCTTTTGCCAATGGAGAGAACGCCTTGGCCACCGCCTGCCCCACGGGACTGGAAAAACTGCCAGATTGCCACAAAAATTAAGGGTGGCACAACCCAGCCCAGCAGGCCAGTGAACCAATTGCCACGGGATGGAGAAATGGCGGCAAACTCAACGCCTTTTTCTTCTAGCAGCTTGGGCAAGTTCAAATCAAAAATTGGAGTAGTGGCGAGCACCTGTCCAAGCTGCTCTGCGCCATCAACGGCTTCGCTCTTGAGCTGATAGCGGATTTGGTCTTGACCAATAGAAGCCCGCATCACCTCTTGTTCGTTTACCTGATGAATAAACAGGCTGTAGGGAACTTGAGGGATCGAAGGCCCCAATAGACGAGGTAGAAAAATGTTGGCCAGCAAAAACAAGCCTGAAACGAGCAACAAAATATTGCCGATGCGGCGAGAGCGCGGGGCTTTGGGCTGATCTTTAATTGCCATGAAGTGAATGCTCCTTGAGGCGTCTAGCGGGAAAATTGCTGTCTCTGACAGAACTCTCCTCAGAACTCAATTTTAAAGGTTTGTTAAGAGTCTGGCGGCTGAGACTGAGGCCAAACGCGTTGGGATTACCCCTAATCGATAGGGTAATTGCCGTCCATTGCGGGGTCGGGTAGGCGCTAGGCCGTTTCAAGCCAGTCAAAAATGCGGTCAAGCTGCTCTAGCGTAATCAGGCCGTACTGCCACAACACCATCGGCAGCAGATTAGATTCGTGCTCGGGTTGCTTGAGCGCTAGGGCGATCGCCGCCGCCGGGATGGAAAGCTCTTCTCGAAGGAACCGGATCAGTCGAGTTGTCGTAGATTCAGTGGTCATATGCGATCGCCCCCCAAATAGTTATGAAAAAATTTGTTAAGTTTTGAAACAGTATTTCAGAATCATTGTTGAAGATTATAGCGAGAATTAGGTCTGTCGTCTTCATCTAAAGAGGGATTAGATGGCGTAATTCCCGTCTCACCTGAGGTTGGCCTCCCCACCGCAGATCTCAGTTAGACCTCCAATCTGTTCTCAGATAATGCCGACAAAAAATGAGAATCCGCGAAAGGTGAGGCAAATAATGGCTGAGAACTCTATTTTTATTCAGACTGAGCTTTGAAAAGTTGAGGTTTCCTAGGTTGAGTTTTCGTAAATAAAGCGTCAATCTTCCACGATACTTTTCAAACCGCTTCATAATTAATCACGTCGGTTTTCTGTTTCTGGCTTTTTGTCTGTAAGGCAGAGCAAGCTCAAACGGGCAAGTAGGGCAGGATCAAGCAGAGGGCAGGATCAACATCACCCTCTCTCCATCAGCGTTGGCAACTTGTTCACAATCAGTTCAAGCCCAATCGCGTTAATACAGGATCATTCCGCCTAGGTGCTCCACCGGACGAACTTAATGAAATGGATCAACAACCTGCCCCAATGGTTAGTCTGGGGACTAATTCTGCCAATTATTGTTTTAAATGGTTGGGCAATTCTGCTGGTAACCGATTACTTCCGGCAGCTGTTCGCCATTTTTGTGGGTGCCAACTTACTAGCGTTTATCCTCAACTATGCGGTTCGCTGGCTCCAGCATCATGGGCTGTCGCGGACACGCGCCATTTTGGTAGTTTTTCTATTGGCGCTCTCGCTGTTCTTTATTTTGACGTTGACGTTGATTCCGGTCTTGATGGATCAGGTAAATGGGTTATTCCAAAAGCTCCCGGTTTGGCTGATGTCTGGCAATGACCAGTTTCAGTCGCTCCAAAGCTGGGCATTGGCTCGCCGGTTGCCTGTTGATTTGTTAGATTTTGTGGCTCGGTTGCAAGAAACGTTGCTGACACAACTGCAACCGTTGAGCAGCGGAGTGGTCGGACTTGGCATCGGACTGGCGGGGAGTGCGCTGGATTTTGTGATTACCATTGCCCTCGCTTTTTATCTTTTGGTTCATGGCGAACACCTTTGGGATGGGGTGTTTCAGTGGGTGCCTAGCCATTCGAGTAGTGAACTACGGCGATCGCTCCAACAAAATTTTCATAACTACTTCAGTGGACAAGCCACCTTAGCGATGCTGATGGGCATCACCATGATTGTTGTATTTGTGGTGTTGCAGGTGCCGTTTGGGCTATTGTTTGGGCTGGCAGTAGGCATCATGACGCTGATTCCCCTCGGTGCCCCATTGAGCATTGGTTTAATCAGTTTCTTGGTGGGACTCGGCAGCTTTTGGCTAGGGGTGAAAATGCTGGTCGTGGGTATTTTTGTCAACCAAACTATCGAGAATGCGATCGCCCCTCGTCTCTTGGGTCGCTTTACAGGGCTGAATCCAGTCTGGGTAATTGTCGCTCTGCTGATTGGAGCTAGAGTGGGTGGTGTTTTAGGGCTGTTGATGGCAATACCCATTGCAGGATTTACCAAAAGCGTGGTGGAGACCCTGCGAGCCAAGGACGGGACAGGTGCTCGCTAATAGTTCTGGCTCAAGCTTATTCAGTGCAGCCGGATTGGCGATCGGGTTGACGATTCAAGGTTCGCTTTTTCACACTCGCTTAGCAGAGGATTACCATCGGGATCTGGTAGTTGTTCTAGCTAGCTGAAATCGTTTGGACAACGTGGCAAGGATGCTCACGGTCAGGTGCTGCGATCGCCTCCTAGGATCTCGGAGATGATTGGGCGCAGAACCCAAAAAATGGCTAATGATGTATCCATCAAAGCTTTACAGGAAAAACACAAGCTGCTAGTATTCTTATTCAGCAAAGGAAATTTCTCAAGCAGACTTTTATTAATGAGTTTTCAAATGTTTAGATTTTATAATTGGGGTTAACCCTTCGGATTTATAGCCTTTTAACATTATTCAAGCTCCGCAAGTTTAGCTTTTTTATAAATTATTTATCAGCGCACTAATCAGTAGCACTATTCAGTAACGGTTTGGGGAGAGCAAAAAGCGATGGAACGTAACGTTGTTGCCAATCTCAATGTTCATAGTAAAAATAGCTGCTACAGATTCAGCCCTGAGCAAATGAATCGATTGCAGCAAGACGTTGCAGTATCTTTAGCGCTAGAACCAGGATTTAATATTGTCAAAATCAAGAGTGGCACATTCGATTATCAACATGCGTCCGGGCATCCGGGTGAGCCTTTAGTCATGCTCTGGATTTATGGCGGCAAAGTAATCAATCAGAAGACCGGTATTGTCGTCGGTGCCACTTGGTCATCGCTCAACGGCTATGGTGACTCGCTCGTACTAGAAGTCAAAGAAAAAGCAACACTCTGCGCATTTTTCTTTGATACTCATTTGGGTGATAACGACGGAGAAGTGCACCTTTCAATTGCTCGAATTTAGCTAATTTGACCGAGTTCGAACGCTATCTTAGCGGCATCTCCAGACGTAAAATCAGGAATCATTCAGCGATCAACATGATGTTAAACGCGAGAAAAACATTCATTACCTATTCGGCACTGCTGTTGGCATTAGCTGCAACCTCAGAGGCATTAGCGGCCTCCCTAACAGCAACCCCGACTCTGCTGGCTCAAGCGCCGACTCCCACCTCTTTTCCGGTGCCAAGTTCGATCCCGAGTGGCTCCACGTTAGCTGTCGATGGCTCTAGCAGCATGACGCTGATTAATGAAGCGTTGAAGCAGCGGTTTGAACAAAAATTTGCGGGTACTACTGTTAAATTGGCCGATGCGGGTACAGCCGCCGCCATTGCAGCGTTGGTGAAAGGCGACATTGACTTGGCGGCTATTAGTCGGCCATTGACAGCCGCAGAAAAGGCAGAAGGGCTAGTCGCAGTTCCGATTAGCCGAGAGAAGATTGCCATCATCATTGGCACAGACAATCCCTATGCAGAGGGCTTGACCTTTGAGCAGTTTGCCAAAATTTTTCGCGGCGAAATTACGAATTGGGCTGAAGTAGGCGGTGCCCCTGGCAAAATTCGGTTTGTCGATCGCCCCGATACTAGCGATACTCGCCTCTCGCTCGGTACCTATAAGGTATTTCAAGGTGCCCCGTTTGAGACCGGATCAACCGCCACCCAGATGGCCGATGACGAAACGGCAACAGCGGTTAGCGCCTTGGGGCAAGATGGCATTAGCTATGCGATCGCCGACCAAGTCCTCGGGCAAAGCACCGTCAAAATCGTCCCGATGCACAAGACGCTGCCCGACAACCCCGCTTACCCCTACTCCCAGCCTCGGGGCTACGCGTATAAAGCGGCTGCCGATGGCACGCTCAGCCCCATTGTGCAAGCATTTTTGGGCTTTGCGACCTCCGCGCCCGGTCAAGAAGCGATAGAAACTGCTAAAGCCGCCGAAGCAGCAGCCGTAGCCACCGCAACAGCCACCGCCTCACCGATAAGCTCGCCTACCCCCGAACCCTCCCCTGTGGCAGCGTCACCTAGCCCTTCACCTAGCGCTGCCGTAGCGCCGCTGCCTGTCCCATCTGCAAAGCCGGGAATACCGTGGTGGGGCATCCTATTGCCGTTACTGGGCTTAGCTGGGCTACTGCTTTGGCTTAAAGGTCGTGGAGCTACCCCGGTTGCCGCCCCAATTGCTGCTCCAGTTGCCGCCGCCGGGATTGTTCCTCC
>JAYUYI010000134.1:0-2012 GCA_043752545.1 Thermoleptolyngbya sp. | reverse complement strand
GCAAGCAAGGCACCTCAGAGGCGGCTGGAGAGCGAATTTTGCAAGAGGCGATCGCCCTGCAAACGGCTGGAGCGTTTTCGATTGTGTTAGAGCACATCCCGCCCGATCTGGCTCTACAAATTTCCCAAAAACTCACCATTCCAACCATTGGGATTGGTGCCGGGGCCAACTGTGACGGCCAAGTGCTGGTGACGCCAGATCTGCTGGGTTTAACCGAGCACAAACCCCCATTTGCAAAAGCGTACACAAATTTGCGAGACACCGTCACAACGGCTGTGCAAGACTTTGCCGCCGAAGTCAGAGACCATCGGTTTCCAGCAGGATAATTGTTTGAAATGGTATCTAGATCTGTGCCATAGACTACTAGTAATCGCAAGCACAACAGAACCGTGAAATAGTTAAGAAATAAACCAACCAATAAGGGTCTGGAGAAGTAACCAACCGTTGAGAGCAACGATAATTGAAGCCACTGCCCAAGCCAGAACCTGTAGCCATTTCGGGTTCACAAACTCACCCATCAACCGCCGATCGCTCGTAAACATGATTAGCGGAATCACCGCAAACGAAAGCTGCAAACTCAACACCACCTGGCTAAACACCAGCAGTTTTCCTGTACTTTGCTCTCCAAAGAAAATGATAGCGATTAGGGCTGGAGTGATCGCTAGTAAGCGGGTTGCTAAACGACGCAGCCAAGACGGGAGCCGAAATCTCAAAAAGCCCTCCATCACGATCTGTCCTGCCAGCGTTGCCGTCAGAGTGGAACTTTGACCCGACGCAAGTAGAGCTAACCCAAAAATGACGCTGGCAGTACTCACTCCCAGCAAAGGAGACAGCAGTTTATAAGCATCTTGAATCTCAGCCACTTCCTGATAGCCAGAGAAATGAAATGTAGCTGCTGCAACGATTAGAATGGCAGAGTTAATAAATGCCATCAAGTTTGAGAGTAGAATTACACTGAGCAGCGTGTAACCAAACCTTGAACCTCCAGCGATATCGGTTGCCCAGTTGCCAGGATCCATGTATCCCACTGAAACGAGATAACCGGGTCCTGCATACGCCAACATTTTGCGCCAAAAGCCTTTGCCGTCGGGAATGGCAATACTACGATGGACTTCTGACAAGCTAGGTCTGTCTTGAGATAAGGGCATTTATTCAAAATTTTCATAATTCTTTCATAATTTACTCTATCATGTGGGGCAACTGAGCTAATTGGGGCTGAAGATTTTAGATGTCTGGTTCACTCAAATGTTCTGCGACTTCTCGATACAAATTCGTGACGTGAGAATCTGCCAGACTGTAATACACATTCCGTCCTGCCTTACGGTATTTTACAAGTCGCAGCGATCGCAACACACGCAGTTGGTGAGACACCGCAGACTCACCCATTTTTACGATTGCCGCTAAATCGCACACGCACAGTTCTCGATTTGCCAATGCTGAGAGCAATCGCAACCGAGTTGGGTCCGCTAGCACACCAAAAAATTCAGCCATGCGCTGCGCTTCAGCTATAGGCAAGATATCTGGCTGTACCTGGCGCACCGCATCCAAATGCACCAAAGGGGAATCGCAATTCGGCGCGTCAGAATCTTGGAGGGGCAGGGCAGGTCGTTCTCGCTTCTGCATGGTAGTCAAAGGGGTTTAAAAGTCTCGTCGCACTTCCAGTATAAAAGCAAGAATGGTTATCGTTCTATATATGAATATACTTTCATAGGTCGGAGAGTTTGTTCTATAATTCAGAAATTCACGATGCACGCAAAACCTCTATGACTCAAGCACCCTCGCTCAAAACCCAACAGATGCAGGTTGGTGGCATGGATTGTCCCAGTTGTGAGAGGAAGATTGAAACCGCACTGCAAAAGCTGGCAGGTGTGGATGAGGTGGCTGTGGATGTGGCGACGGAACGGATGACCATATCCTACGACCCACAGCAGATTGACGAGCAGGCGATCGCCGACCGGGTCATTTCACTGGGCTATACCGTTGTCACCCCCAAACCAAAAAGTTATACCCCA
>JAYUYI010000133.1:0-2013 GCA_043752545.1 Thermoleptolyngbya sp. | reverse complement strand
CGTTCAGGCAGTTCGGGGGCTGCGGCTGGTTTTACACTGCTCGAACTGTTAATCGTGGCCCTGATTTCTGGGCTACTGATTTCTGGCTTGATGTACTTAGTGGTAGAGCTGCTAACGGCAGATCAACGAGAATCGTCTCGCACCGAAACCCAGCGCGATATGCAAATGGCGCTGGACTACATGTCTACTGAGTTGAAGGAAGCCGTCTTCGTTTACAGTGGAGCCTGCATAGCAGGGGTGGCATCGTCAGGCTGCCCTGCTGCTGGATTGGCAGCTAGCCTGCCTGCGGCGGTCTCTACGAATAGCACTCCTGTGCTGGCGTTCTGGAAACAGCAGCAGATTCCTAACGAGTTGAGGATTCAATGTGCGGCCAGACCTCAGGCGGCGGATGTTCCCTGTATTGTCGGCAATTCTTATTCGTTAGTGGTTTATTCTTTGAGCACGGCTAACACGGGCACCTGGCAAGGTCGGGCAAGAATTACGCGCTATGCCCTGACACAGTTTAGCGGGACGACTCGCACAGCGGGCTATGGAGAAGGGCCGCCCCCGTCTAATTTTGGGAGTTGGGCTTCCACGGGAGGGCCAGCGGGTGGTACGCCAGCTGTGTTGGTTGACTTTGTGGATGATGCAGTTGGTGCCAATACTGTTGTCGGAACCGGTAACCCCACCTGTCCTGCTGACTATCTACCGTCCCCTGTGGTTGCAGCGGCTCCTACGACCGTTGCGCCAGCCGCGAAAAGCTTCTTTGCCTGTGTCAATAATCTCAGTTTGTCGAGTACGCCCTACCGAGATGTGGTGCTGTTTTTGCGGGGCAGTGTTTCTGGCCGTCCGGGGTTCCGGGGTGCCGATCGGGCGTTTTTGCCAGCGCTGGAGACCCGGGTACTGACTCGGGGCGTGTTGCTGCGTGAACCTGCCAGATCGACAGGGACTCTCTAACGTCAATTCTGATTTGCTCTCGATCGCCCATTATTTTTTAGTCTGACTGATTTGGTATCCCCCGCCTAGAGACAAAACCATGAAGAATCCACGCCCAAAAAGGAATTCTACTGATGGATTCACGCTGATTGAGCTGATTGTCGTGATTGTCATGATCGGTGTGCTATTTTCGATCGCCCTTCCCAGTTGGGTGTCGTTCTTAAATAATCGGCGGGTTGGTTCTGCGCGAGATGAGATTTTGCAAACTCTTCGTCAAACGCAGGCTGAGGCGGTTCGCACTCGCCGCGAAAAAACCGTAAGCTTCAGCACTATCGCCAGCCCGCCCCAGATTACCGGATTTGAGGGGCAACCGACCCCACTTGGACAGGGGAAGTTTACAGCGGGCATGATTGGTCTACAAATCACTCCTACGGCGGCTACCAGCATTACCTTTCGCTCTACAGGCGCATTGTTAAACAGGGCTAATCCGGGTGATCTCCCTGTGACTATTACAGTTTCGGCTCCTGCCAATGGTAACTCCAAAAGCTGCGTCATCATTGAGACATTGCTAGGCAGTATGCGGAGTGTGAATAAAGGAGATCCAGGCTGTTCTTGAGCCAGGAAAGATCGATCATTGAAGTTAAATAAGTCAACAAAAAAATGCCGCAAGAGTTGGAACCACATTCCAGCCCTAGCAGCAGCGCCTAGTCTCTTAGGCTCTTAGATTTTCTTAGGGTCTTAGATTCTTACTCAACCCGTTTTGAGAGTGGATCATCTTCGTAGGGCTGTACACCCGTTTTGGGATACTCGTCACGGCTAGGGCTAAAAAGTTCTGATGCCCCTTCAGAAATAAACCGAATCATTTGACCTACGGCTTTGAAGAGATTCATAAACTGACCTCGTAAGAACTTTGCCAGCAGAGCCAACTGTAGAAGTAAACCTGAAAAGTCTAGGTATAACGTATCTTGAACTGGCTCTGTCTAAATGATAGGGAATCCTTCTGGGATTTGTGCTTCCTGCTACTATTCTTTACGTTGAGCGGTTTATAACCGTTCTGATTAGCTGTGCTAGGCGACTCGCGCTATCGGTGAGGGCAAG
>JAYUYI010000132.1:0-2014 GCA_043752545.1 Thermoleptolyngbya sp. | reverse complement strand
CAGTGACTGCAAATACGCCTCAGTTTCTGGCTCATGGGTCGCCGTTTGATCCACCACAATGATTTCAAACGCAGGATAGTCTTGCTGCAACGCACTATCCAACGTCTGCCGCAGCACCTCTTCACGGTTATAGGTAGGAAGAATTAGAGAAATCATGCTTACCCAAACCCGGCTCGATGCAAGCGGCGACGCTGGGTTTTAAGCTGTCCTGTTTCGGCAGAGTCCAACCGTTCTAGCCGAGCGATTTCGGGAAGTTTGAGGATGATGCCTGCAAAGAACCAGTAGTAGACGGCAACTGGATCGACGTCGAGGGGGTAGTAGTAGGTGTTGTAGCTGATGAACAGGACGAAGACCCAAAGGGCTGCACCGTAACTGCGCAGGTTGCGATCGCGTACCGACCGATATGCCTTAAAGGTGAGATAGGTCAGCATCGTGACCAAGACCAAAAACGCTAGCGTTCCCAGCAGCCCAATTTCGTAGAACAGCTTGGGGTAATAAGCTTCAACCAGTACCGTCTCTCCCAAGTTGCGGGCGGCGTTGGTGGCTCGGCCTAACCCGTTGCCCAAAAACCCATCCTGGTCGCGCATCGCCCATTCAAACTGCTCGCTAATAAACATATGGGGCGGGGAGGCTAGCCAGCGGCTCTGCAAACTTTCCATCCGCTGTTGCAAAATATCGGGGTTTTTTAGGGCGGCTACCCCGAGTAACAGTCCCAAAATTACCGCCCCGGGGATAAAGCGTTTGAAGTTGACCACTTGCCCAGTCAACAGCATTAAAATCACGAACACAACCGGAACTAGGATCAAAGCAATTCGCTGCCCCGATAATACGGCCATGATAAATATGGAGGCCAGAGACACGAGGCCAGCGGTTCGCCACCGGATTTTGGGATCGCTGAAGGCGGTAGCAAAGGCCAAAAAGCTGGATGAGATTAAAAACCAGCCCCACTGCCAGGGTGCTACAAAGGTGCCGGGAAGCCGAATTTGCCCTAATTCTGGAGTGTAAAGCACGGCTCCACCCACAAAGCAGCGGGCGTTTAGGGACGCTTTGTATAAGGCAGCACCTTCGGCAAATCGAGTGCCGGCACAGCGCCCCGTTTTGAGCAACAAAAACTGGATAAATGCTAGCCCGCAGCAGACCAAAATAATCACGACCGTTAGCCGCATTAGATATAGTAAGTCGCTGCGATCGCGCAATAAATAATAGGCACAGACCAGCAGCGGCACATAGCCCAACAGCACCTTTAGCCCCAAAATACCAACGAGAATTGGATGATCCCCAGGTGCGGAGGAGAACTGCTGCCCGCCATTGACCACCAGCAAGGTCGCCAAACACAGCACCAGCAAAATGCCGACGGGTGCCACCAACTGCTTTGGCACCAGGATCGGCAGTTGCTCTCGCCGACAGTATTGAATCACGCCAAATACGGCTGGAATGTAGAAGCCATCTTTGGCGAGCTGCAACAGGGGGCTGTTGCCCAGCAGGTACGTCACACTGCCGCTGAAGGGCATATAGATCAAAAAAGCCCACAGCGCTTGACGCGGATATTTGAACGAGAGCGTGGTACACAACACGGCTATAGTCGCGCCAACGCCAACTTTGGGGCTAGAGGCTAGCCCCAGCACAAACCCGACCAGCGTTGAAACTAGGACGGCAAAGATGGTGAACGTTAGCAGATCTTTGCGCAGTCGCTCTGTTTTGCGCCGCTGAGCCAAGCGTTGCTTCAGCGGCAGGGCGGGCGGGGGAGCGATCGCAGGGTCTGAGGAATTAGACTTGCGCCGGGTTTTTAACATTAGAAACCGGGTTGGATGAAGATGCCCATCCCGTTATGCACCCGAGCTGCCGTACGGGGTGAGCGATTGAGCAGCTGGCCACCTAAATAAAGGGACGTGGAGCTACCTCCATCAAAGTTGAGGGCATCTACCGCCCCCAATTGCTGCATGACTTGAGCCATTTCACTCAGCGTTGGCCCAGCTCCACCAACACGGTTATGAACGGCCACTAACATCAGCGT
>JAYUYI010000131.1:0-2015 GCA_043752545.1 Thermoleptolyngbya sp. | reverse complement strand
TTTATTGCAGCCGTAGAATCTTTAGATCAACCGCTGCTGCTGGTGCTCGACGACTTTGAGCAAAACATTCCCCCGTCGGCCATTGCCGATGGCACCCTGCGACCGATTACCCCCGCAAACGAGGTATTGACCGCCCTGTGCGGCGCACTGGACGCAATGCAGCAAGAGATCAGTGCCATCAGTCGGGTGATTGTTACCTGTCGCTATGCCTGCCCGTTGCCGTCAACGCTGCACCTGGAGCGGCTAGAGCGGATGCAACCCGCCGACATTACAAAAAAGTGTCAACTACTGTCCGATTATAAGCAGCTGTCTCAGAATCCGCAGTATAACCGGGTGATTAAGATTGCCGATGGCAACCCTCGACTGCTGGAATGGCTGCTGAACCTATTGCAAAAGCCCGACCTGACGGCAGATTTAGACCAAGCTGCCCTGTTGAGCCAGCTAGAGCAATCTGAGCAACGGTTTCGGGAAGATATTTTGGCCGAGACGCTGCTGCACAGCCTCAGCGAGGCAGAACGGCAGTTTTTGGCGCAGCTCAGCGTGTTTCAATTGCCCGTGACCCAGGCGATTGTGGCCGCTGTAGCACCCGACCTGCAACCGCTAAGCAAAACCCTGGCGCTGAGCTTGGTAGAGTCGGCCACTACCCACGCCGAACCCGAGTATCGAGTCACCAGCATTTTGGCACCGCTGCTGCGATCGGTTTTGAATGATGACCAGTGGCAGTTGACCGCTGCCCAGGCTGCGCAAGCGTTACACCGTACATGGTGGGAAGAGTCCGCAGGTGGGAGCGAACCTCAATCGCTAGAGATAGTGCGGCTGGCGCTGTGGGGCAAGGAGACAGAGATAGCGGTAAAGGTTGGCGACGCGGTTGCCAGCAACTGGGTAAACAACTCTCGCTTTGTAGAAGCGATGGACTTGTGCCAAACCATCCTTGCTAAACTCACCGACTATCGCCTTCTAGACACCATTGCCAACGCCGAGGCAGTTTTGGGACAGGTAGAAGATGCGGTGGCCCACTATCAACAAGCCCTCGATCGGTGCCCTGACGATGACCTCAAGAAAAAAGCCGCTACGCTCTGTAACATGGCAGGGGTGATTGCTGATAAGGGCGACATCGATCGTGCCCTCGATCTCTGGCAGCAGTCGCTGGACATTTCAGAGCGCATTGGCGATATCCAAGGCAAAGCTACCACGCTCCATGAGATGGCAGGGGTGATTGCTGATCAGGGAGAGATCGATCGCGCTCTCGATCTCTGGCAGCAATCGCTGGACATTTCAGAGCGCATTGGCACTGTGAAAGGCAAAGCCGCCACGCTCAATAATATGGCAGGGGCAATTTCCCAGCAGGGAGAGATCGAACGCGCCCTCGATCTCTGGCAACAGTCGCTGGGCATTCAAGAGCGCATTGGTGATGTCCAAGGCAAAGCTACCACGCTGGCAAATATGGCATATGTAGTAGGTGAGGCAGGCGATCGCGCACGTCAGCTTGATCTAAACCTGCAAGCGGCTCAGGCACTAGGACAAGTCCCTGCCTATGGCGACCTGGTGACCGTGCTGAGCAACTTGGGCGAAACCGCTGAAACTAATGCTCTCAGCTATTTAGCCCAAGCCCTCTGGGTCGCTCTGCGCATTCAACCTCCGTTAACTGATGCAATCACTCTGGCAAGCGCTCTATATCAACGGGTGCCCCAGGCCGATGAACTGAAAGCCTTGCTAGCCGCCTATGCCCTAGCTCTCTGTGCTCAGCGGGGGCAGGGGCATCCGCAACTGGCGCAGCTTCAAGAGCAAGCCTGGAATATGATGACAGCGGCGGCGGGTGCTCAGGGCATCACAACTCAGGATGCCTTTGATGATTGGTTTACTCAGCAGCAGTTGAATGACCCGGCGGTGTTTTTGCCTCGCCTGAAGCAGCGTTTGGAGGCGTTGATAGACAACCAGTGGGCGTTTGACCCTAGTCCGTTGCAATAAATGGAAACTGGGGCGCAGGGTACGCGGTTGGGGAGATAAACGACGGG
>JAYUYI010000130.1:0-12183 GCA_043752545.1 Thermoleptolyngbya sp. | reverse complement strand
GAATTGAACTGTATTTCACGGCACACAGCTCCTATGGAACCTGAATCCAGCCAAGACTTATTAGATACCGAGATGGAACAAACTAGCCATCTTGACGTGATTGAGACGGTTATCTCTAGTTTGCAAGAAGACCAAAGTGCAATGGTCAACCACTCAGAAGAGGGATCTCTGTGGAAGTTTAAGTACGGCAGTGTTGAGGTATTTGTGCGGCTAACGGGGGAGAGCGATGAAGATACTCTCACCGTTTGGGCACCGGTGCTCAAACTGCCAGTGCAGAACGAAGCCGGGTTAACGCGCAAACTCCTTGAACTTAACTGGGCTAGTACGTTTGAGTCTCACTTTGGCATTGTGGACAGCCAGGTGGTGGTGGTGGCTCAGCGCACTGTAGCCGAACTCTCGCCAGGGGAAGTGTCTCGCAATATTACAGTGGTAGCGACTGTAGCCGACAGCTATGACGATGCGTTGCAGGCAGAGTTTGGCGTCGCCTAATGCTGCCTGCTGGCGGTTAATCCCGCTGCTAAATGCGCCTGGACGGATGCAGATGGCCATCGATCGCTGGCTGTTTGAGCAGCATTGCTCCGGGCTGCATCCGTCTACGCTCAGGTTTTATACATGGGAGCCGATCGCCCTTTCATTGGGGTACCACCAGCGCCAAGTCCCGGATGCGTGGCAGCATGTCACCTGGCAAGGTAGCCCGGTAGAGCTAGTGCGCCGTCCCAGCGGTGGACGCGCGGTACTACATCAGGGTGATTTAACCTACGCTGTGGTGACCTCTGCCATGCCTAGCCGCCGAGTTGAGGCATATGAGCAGATTTGTGAATTTTTGATTGCGGGATGGCGATCGCTGGGGGTATCCCTGGGGTATGGCAGCCCTAAACGCGGTTATATCCATAACCCTAATTGCTTTGGCACGGCCACCGGGGCAGATTTGGTGATGCCAGATGGCACCAAGCTAATCGGTAGCGCTCAGTTGCGGCAGGGTGACGCGGTGTTACAGCACGGTTCGATGCGACTGTGCCCTGACCCAGATTTATTTGAGCAGGTATTTGGCGTTTCAGGTGAGGTTTCAGGTGATCTAGGGCCGTCGCGATCGCCGTTTGCGGCAATTCCTGCCCTCACCATTCCTGCTGTAATTGAGGCTCTAACCACCGCTGCCTGTGAATGTTTTGATATTCGGCTTGCTGTCCAACCGCTGTCTCAGGTAGAGTGGGCAGCCGTGAGGGAAACGCTGGAGCCATTTCCCTGCTAATCGGGCGGCTACAACCCATCACTCACCTTGATTCAACGATTTGGCGATCGCCCCCAACGGCAACCCTGGGGGATAGGTTCCTTCTTCCTTAATGCGGTTAATTAAGGCATCGGGGACAGGCACCTTCAGTTTTTCGACCACTGCTCGCACAATATCGCCCCGATCGATCATGCCCGCCACCGCTCCTGCCGGAGAGAGCACGGTAATCGAGCGCAGTTCTTGAATGTCTAGCTTGTCGATCACATCCGACAAGGGGGCCGTTTCCGTGACAGACGGGATTTCTAGCAGCGGATGGACAATATCATTCAGAGTGGTCGTCTCCCATAGGCTCCGCTCTATTTCCTGCAAGTCTTCCAGTTTGATCATGCCTCGGTAGCGGCCATCCGAGGTCGCAAAAAAGGCGGGCGCGATGCCACTTTCTTGCTGGATGTAGTTTTCATTGAATGCCTGTAGCGTCAGCTTCGCATCGACCACGCGAAACTCACGGGTCATCACAGCGGCAGCTTGCAGCCCTCCTACCGCCTCCTGCACATCAGAAACGCGGCTATAGGAACTGGCATTGTTAATCACAAACCAGCCGATTAGCCCAATCCACAGCGCATCGAAGCCATTGGCAGGCGATTGCAGGTAAAGCATGACCCCAAGGGCGATCGCCACCCAGCCCAGCACTTGACCCGCCCGAGCCGCCCAGCGCAGTCCCTTAATTCGGCTCCCGGTGGCTTTCCAGACAGCGGCCTTGAGCACTTGCCCACCATCCAACGGCAACCCTGGAATCATATTGAATAGCGCCAGCGCTAGATTGATGCCAGACAGGGTAGACGCCACCAAGTGGGGAGGGGTGTTACCGACAAAGCCTTGAGCCAGCAAGGCAAGTAACAAAAACAGAGCAAAGCTGACGGCTGGTCCAGCGATCGCGACTTGAAACGCTTGCCCCGGCGTTTTCGATTCTCGATCAATGGAGGCCACGCCACCGAAGAGAAATAGCGTAATCGAGTTGACCTTAATGCCCTGTGATCGCGCCACCAAGCTGTGCCCTAGCTCGTGGAGCAACACGGAGCCAAATAGCGCTAACGACAACACTAAACCCGTCACCCAAGCGGTAACAGGATCGTATCCGTGCTGCTGCTGCAAACTGAGTCCATATGACCAAGTAAACAAGGCCAGAATAATAAACCAGGATGTATCAATCAGTAGAGGAATGCCAAAAATAGAGCCAACTTGCCAACCTGGTTTCATGAACGCCTCCTGGCTGCACAATCTGAATCGGCAATACCCTCGCAGCAGGGGAGTCTGACTGCATTAGTAAACCGCGAGAATCTTACAAATCTAAAACAATTCTCTAAGTTCTTAATTCTACTGAATTTTTACAGTGAAAAGCAGCAGGGATGAGGGATGAAGGGGAACGGGCGGCAGGTGGGAGAATGTCCGGGGTGTGCGAACATTCTCCTGGTGCTCTAAAGCAATCCGGCGTTAGAGAGGCCGAGGATAAAGCCTGCGCCTAGAAGGTGACCAAAGCTAGTAGTAGCTAGCAGTTCGGGCACTCCAAAGCCCGTAAACATTGCGGGCATTTGCATCGGCAGCGCTGGCCCTACACCTCGGTTTTTGATGGCATAGTAGCCAACGGCGATCGCAAATAGATTACAAGCAATCATGACCACAGCAGTATTAATCGACCAAGGGGCAGTCGTGGCTGTGGCAAGAATTAAAGTGGCGTTCGTCAAGATCAATCTCCAAAAACATTGATTTCAAACCATCTAGTTCGATCTTAAAAAGCTGTGTCCTCGTAAAAACATTTTGTAGAAAGAGTTAACAGTTCTCTGAAAAATTGATACAAAACTAATTGAAGCCGAGGTCTCCTAGCCCCGTTTAATCGCCAACGTTAGCCCATCAGAGAGTGGAATCATACTCAGCGTGACGCGTTCATCGTGATGAATTTTTTGATTAAAGGCGCGAATTGCTTCTGTGCTAGCGTCTCTGGCCTCAGGGTCAAGCACACTGCCCGACCAAAGCACGTTGTCTACGGCAATCAGCCCGCCTGGTCGCACCAGTTGCAGCGATCGCTCGTAGTAGCGCCAGTAATTTTCTTTATCTGCATCGATAAATACGAAGTCAAAGCTATCCGCCTCACCGTCTGCTAGCAGCTGATCTAAGGTGGTTAACGCTGGAGCAATCTGTAAATCAATTTTGTCGGCTACACCGGCTTTTTCCCAATATCGACGGGCGATCGCCGTATACTCTTCGCTGACATCACACGCGACCAATTTGCCATCGGCGGGCAGCGCTAGCGCCACGGAGAGCGCGCTATATCCAGTAAATACTCCGATCTCTAGCGTTTTTTTAGCGGCAATTAGCTGCACCAACAGCCGCAAAAACTGGCCTTGATCGGGGGTAATTTGCATCATGCCACTCGGGTGGTTTTTAGTTTCGTCGCGCAGCTGCCGCAACACTTCCGGCTCTCGCAGTGAAACCGACAGCAAATAGTCGTATAGCGCGTCGCTGAGTCCCAGTGATTTGTTCATAATCAGTCCCAAGTGTAAATAAGATAGAGAGGGGGCAACCGCCATTGCCGCGATCGCTTTAAAAGCATGACATGCTTACCCCCCCGCATGGTGAAATAAAGAGTAGTCGGTTGATTGTCAGCAGCACTGGGCAATCAGAACCACACTGTTCCCACGTCCCTTTGCCTCCTGCCCATGCTCCGCAAAATTTTGGCCATGACTCTGGTTTTTGCCCTCATTACCCTCACCGCCTGTGGAGCAGCGGTGGGGCCTCCTCATGATTTGGTCGAACGGGCGATCGCCTTACAATTTAGCCAGACCGAAACAGAGCTGCTCCAAGTCCTTGATTCTGGAACCACTCAGCTTCCACCATTTACCATCGACCGCGTTAAAATAACTAACCAAAAGTCGTTAAAAATCGACGATCTCCGCAGTTACTACCTGCAAGGCACCTACGACTTCCGTCTAGAGTTTCGCGATCGACAGCTTAGCCAACGCGACAACCCGTTCGAGATTTATCTACAGCGCCAAGTCGAAGGCAAAACCTGGCGGCTGGCACGCCGTCAACTCAATCAAACAGACACTCAAACAGCCTGGACAACCCAGTTAGTGCTGTAAAGCTAATAGTGCTTAAAGCTAGGCGACTAGAATAGCGTTGACGGAGACTGCTCTACCCCCGACTCTCTGACTCTCTCGCACCTGCCCCCTCCATGACGGATGCTGCCCGGCTCGACTCTACCCTACGCCAATATGAAGCCGCTCTGACCCAGCTAGAAGCGGCTCCGTCTCCCCCAACAGAGGCCGTTATTTTAGATGTCCTGATCGGGCGGTGGTGGAAATTTCCACAGCCCCTCGACCCACGCGATCGCCTCGACTGGCTGTGGAGCGGCTTAACCCTCGCCTGTCTCACGGCCAGTTTGAGCCTGTTAATGGACATCTCCTCCAAGTTTTTTGAAAGTGGGCCCGATCTATTTGGCT
The DNA here is from genome assembly GCA_043752545.1 of Thermoleptolyngbya sp. GTDB lineage: Bacteria > Cyanobacteriota > Cyanobacteriia > Elainellales > Elainellaceae > CASBQJ01. The sequence goes on along the minus strand of JAYUYI010000130.1, from coordinate 7,458 downwards.
CCTTTACGGTCGTTAGCCAAAGTGTGTTGACCCTACTGGCTGGCGGCAGTGCTCTAACCCAGACAGGTAGAGAGGCCACCGAAACGCTGCTGCAACGGGTAGGGTTTTCCAAATATCGGTGGAACGAAGCTAAGTTTGGAATTGCGGCGGGCTTGTTGCTGCTGCTGATTGGGATTCATCCCAATTTGCCGCAAATTGCGAGCCTGTCCAGTCAATGGGGCAGAAACAATGTGCAGGCGGGTGAACTGAGCAGCGCCCAAAACAACTATCAGCGATCGCTTCAGCTCAATCCCAACAATGCCAAAACTCACTATAGTCTGGGCAAGGTATACGACGATCTGCAAAAAAATGAACAGGCAGAAGCCCAGTACCAGTTGGCGGTGAAAGGCGGCGTTCCGCAGGCATATATCCGGCTATCTCGGCTTTATATCCTCAATCGCAAGCATGGGCCGCTCAGAACAAACCAGCCTCATCAGAATGGCAAGCGTGCAGCGCCCTTGCCGATCGCTCCATACCTGAAGAGAATAGCTGGTATAACCTCGCTCAATCGCGTGTGTAAGGTCTGAATCTATGGCTGCTTTCCCGGTAGAACCCGCTCCTGAAAAGACTTCAGTCGTGATCGCTGTCGCTGCTGATCTAAAGACTGTGGATCTAGAGATTGCCGCTCGACGTCGCGATCGCCCCGTCTTACGAAGCCTGTTCCCAGGAATTTTGCTGCTGTTGCTGCTGCCTATCGGAGCCAGCTTTTTGGCGCTGAAGCAACTACTTGGGTTGCCTGACATGCCCCGCTGTTGGGCGATCGCCCAGGCAAGAGATGCCACGTCTAACCAAATTTACTGCGCCGAAATTTTAGCTAGCAAACAAACGGTTGAAGACTTGAGCCGCGCCATCCAACTGGTCAGAACCATTCAGCCCACAGACCCGTTGCACAAAAAGGCCGAGCACCTGATTCAGCAATGGACAGCGGCGATTCTTACCCTTGCCAATGTAGAGTACCAGGCGGGTTCGCTGTCTGAGGCTCAAGATATTGCCCAACAGGTGCCCTCTACCGTTTTTACCGCCAACCTGGCAGAGGAGCAAATTAACCGGTGGGAAGCAGAATGGGCTAAGGCAGAGGATATTTACACGCAGACCCAAACCCACATTGAGGAGGAGCGCTGGTACGATGCCTTGACCACCGCTCGCCAGTTGCTGCAAAGCGGTAATCGCTATTGGGCCACCCAAAAATACCAGGAACTGATGCGGACGCTTCAGTCGGCTCGGGAAAATAATAATTCTGCCAAGAAGGCAGTGGCTCAAAATCAGCCTACAACCGTAGATGACTTGATTACCCGCTGGGAAAAAGAGCAGCAGCAAAGCGATGCTGCCCATATCCAGAAGGCTAATGCGCTAGCCGAAACAGGTGACTTAGAGGGGTTGAGAGCCGCTATTACTGAGGCAGAACAGGTGCTTTATGGCACACCCGAATATGAAGAAGCGCAACAGTTAACGTCGAGGTTGAGGCAGCAAGCAGAAACGCTTGAAGACCGTCCACGCTTGCAGAGGGCTATGGATCTGGCTAGCCGAGGCGATTTGAACTCACTCGAAGCCGCGATCGATGAAGCTAGCCAAGTGACCTGGGGGCGAGCCCTCTACGAAGAAGCACGCGATCGCGCCGATACATGGCGCAATCAAGCCCACCGATTACGGGTGCAGGCTCAAGAGGAACAGCTACGGACGATTACGGGGCAAAGCAGCTGGACAGATCCCTTACCCTCGGCGGCTCCCAGTTCCGGTCTGCTCACGATCCCATCTAGTGCACCCCTCTCGCCTTCGCTGCCGCCTCTCTCCATTGATGACGACCCAACCCCCAATAGCTCGTCCAATGATTCCAGACAATCTCCTTAGAAATATTTCTGAAATATTTCAGCTCGGGCTCTCCGTATAAGTCTCTCCGCCTAAATAACGGTGCCAGCCAGGTTAATCCGTATTGAAAGATTAACAGTTTTAACTGTATTTAGAAACAAAAGGTTGGTAGATCTTCGCATTGAATCTGGCTTTTGATGAAGCTGTTCAGGTTGGAGTCAGTATTACGCAAACCAGCAGCTCGCAAAGTGTAGCAAATTTACTTACGTCATATTTTCTGCTTATCGGTACACTAATCTGTATTCGGTGAATCTACTGTCTGCCTTCTGTAAGCCCTATTTAAGCCCCATGGATACCTACTTCAAATTTACAGGCGCGATCGCGGTCGCGATCGGAATCCACTTGACTAGTTCTCTTCCTGCCTCAGGAACCGTAGTTTTCTCTAGCTGCCCTGCGTTGCCCGTAAATTTAGGCGTTCAGCGGGTAGACGTGAGTGGCATGAGTAAACCTGCTGAACCTTGGATGTTTCCCAGGGCTAAGACGTCATCGTCTTATGAGCCACCTGTTGAGGGAGGGCCACAGACGTCCCAAGGTTCGGGGACTCGCTAACGTCCAGTAGTGGGCACTGATCTGCGCCAAGTCTGTTGTTCAACCAACGTATGAACCTGCCAGTTTAAGTCTGGCTGAGGATGGTCTAAACGATGGTGCCCACCCCGACTTTCGCTGCGATAAGCAGCACTTTTGAGAATGAGATACGCCACATCAAGCAAGTTGCGGGTTTCGCCCCAGGTGCGCAGCTGCTGTGGGGGCAATGGCATCTGAACGACATGACCAGCCACCGAGTTGGCCAAATAGTCGGTGAAGGGTAGCGCTTGAAAGTCTTGCCGCCAGAGGCTGATCCGGGCGATCGCATCCTCCAATACGGCTTGTTCTCGACAGATTCCAGCGCTTTGCCAAACTAATCGAGGCAGCTCCTGACGAATGGCGTCAACACACTCCCACTGAGTTTGCCAATTTGCTAACGGCTGTGCGGGTACCGAGTCAGGGGTCTGATCGAGTATCTGAGGCGTAGATTTGTGGTGGACAGCCGCAGCGGGTAGGGTGATATGCCGCAGCTGAGCGCCATACACAATGCACTCTAGCAATGAATTACTGGCCAAGCGATTGGCTCCATGCACCCCAGTGCTGGCATTTTCACCGACCGCATAGAGTCCGGCAATCGACGTTTGACTAGTCGCATCTGTTAAAATTCCACCCATCCAATAGTGAGCCGCTGGAGCGACCGGAACCGGCTCGTGAAAGGCGTCTACGCCCCACTGTTGACACACCTGGACAATATTGGGGAAGCGCCGCTGAATGGTTTCGGCAGGGATGCTGCGGAGGTCTAGCCAAACATGGGCATGGGCTGGATCCGCACTAGTTTTTTGCAGATGGCTAAAAATGGCTCGACTGACCACATCACGGGGAGCCAGTTCGCCATCGGGATGGTAGTCAAAAGCAAACCGTCGCCCGTCCGCATCGATCAACTGTGCCCCTTCTCCCCGCACCGCTTCACTGACCAAAAATCGAGGTGCCCCCGCTTTAGTGAGCGCCGTCGGATGAAACTGCACAAACTCTAGATCGCGTAAAATGGCTCCGGCACGCCACGCCATCGCCACGCCATCGCCCGTGCTGAGGGACGGATTGGTGGTTTGGGCAAATACTTGCCCGCCGCCGCCCGTGGCCAACACGACCGCTTCAGCTTGCAGCCAATGCAGCACGCCCTCATATAAACAGGAAGCGCCCTGGCACACCTGACGGCTGGGATCCAGCCACAGATCCACGGCAAACGCCTGCTGAATCACTTGAATATTTTTGCGGCTAAGCACGTGATCCGTCAGGGTAGACACGACAGCGCGACCTGTGGTGTCAGCCGCATGCAGCACCCGTCGGCGAGAATGAGCCGCTTCGAGAGTGAGCGCGAGATCGCTGCCATGACGATCGAAGCCAACCCCCATTTCGACTAGGTTACGGATGCAGTCTGGCGCTTGTTCTACCAACAAGGTGACAGCATCGCGATCGCATAATCCTGCCCCTGCCCGCAGCGTATCTTCAATGTGGAGCTTAGAAGAATCGTCTGGCGCAACGACCGCCGCAATGCCACCTTGCGCCCAATCACTGGCCGAACTAGACAACGACTCTTTAGTCAGTAGCCCTACCCGCAGGTGTTCGGGTAAACAAAGTGCGGCATATAACCCAGCTGCACCTGCACCCACCACCAACACATCAAATGGCCGATCAAATGGCCGCAGTAGCTCTAAGTTGGACACACGCAAACAATAGAGGGAATGAAGAGAGAGGGGATGAAGAGCAAATGAGCAACCATATATTGATACAGTTAGGACGTGAGAACAAGGTTCCCACGCCCCAACTTAACCTCAGAGATGATGGTAAAGGTTGGCAATAGCACGCTTTGCACACTAGAACCACCCTCTAGATTGTTTCAATAGCCTCTCCGGTTGAACGCCGACACGGCTATCGATAGATCCCATTATTAAAGCGATCGCCGCCTTCTACCAGAGCATCGGTTGGATCACTCACGGTGAACTTATCAAAATTGGCTCGGAGAATGTCTTTCTGACTATCACTTAGACCAGGCATTTCCAATACATCTTCAATTTTTTCAAAGGGAGCATATTTCAGCACCATCCGAGCCAGCGTTGGGTACATGCCTGGATACTGAAGAAACGCCCGAACATTGGTGTTATTCAAATCAACTTTTTTACCAAACTCCGTTCCCATCTTGTCATCAACAAGGTTACGGAACTCCTCTGCTAAAAGAGGCAATGAATTCAGAGTCAGGCTGTTAAGATTGACGGCGATCGCAGATTGAGGCAATCCGATCCATCCCCAGCAGCCTATCAATAGACCCAAAACCACAAATACGCCAACCAGTCGCTTCATCGGTTGAATCCCTTCCACTTCTCTAAATCTTAATCAGTTCAAATGAGAACGTATTAATAGCTCCCAACACAGCTTTCATACTTTAGAGCCTACCACCTTGCGGCAACCTTCTGAGCGGAAAAAAGTGAAAGGCTATTGAATCCATCTCAAGCGAACCGATAGAATTGCTAAAAGCCATACAGGCAAACGCGCGCAGTTAACTACCAGTCGGCTCCATCACCAGCCCCCATGCGTCATTCTTTGGGGCTACTCATCTGCAAAAATTTGTCCAAGTCCGTAAACGACCCGGCGTACGTAATCGTTGGCATGTCATACCCCTTCAAGCTCACGGTATGTTGCTTAAACAAATTGGAATTGGCCAACGAAGACGCCAAATATTGATAGGTGGTTTCTCCTAGCGCTACGTCCATCCCAATTTGCTTGGTTGAAGACTCTAGCCGAAACGCCGCATTGACCGTGTCACCCAGCGCCGTGTAGTCAGGGCGATCGCCTGTGCCCGTGTTGCCCACCATGGCATAGCCGGTGTTTAACCCTGCCCCCACCCGCAGCGGAAAGGGTAGCGGATAGCGTTCATGCAGCTTACTGGTCATTTTATGCAGGGCGCTCAACGCTTGGGCAATGCGGATCATTTCCTCAGGACTAATGCCCTGTGCCCCGTGAATCCAAACCGCCATGATGGCATCGCCAATGTACTTATCGACCCAGCTGCCATATTCACGGATGATATCTCCGGCACAGCGAAACCAGGTGCCGATCACCTCCGATAGAATCTTTTCGTCTAACTGGCGAGTCATGACCGTAAAGTCGCGGATATCGACCACTAGTACAGAAATCAGGCGGCGCACGTGCAACGTCGCGGTTGCGGTAAATTCTTGAGAATCAATCCCTAAGGACGCATCGCTCATCGGCGACAGATCTGGAGAGTAGAACTCTAGCTCAGTTTGGCCAAAGGTGAGGCGATCGCCATTGTGAAGGGTAACGGGTACGCTTACCCGCCTCGCATTGACAAACGAGCCATTACGGCTGCCCAAATCGATTAGGTAAAACTCTCCCGTCTCCATCCGCTGCAACATAGCGTGGTTACGGGATATCCAGCGATCAGGCAGCACAAAATTGTTATCGTCTCCCCGCCCAATTGTCCAACAATTATTGTTGGTCAGAGAGAGATAGCGATTACCTGACTCGGTTCGAAGTATCAGATGGGGAACGGGTTGTGCAGTCACTGCAAGCTAAGAAACCGCGAATTCTTTCCCTTAAATCATGCATCCTGATGTCGCTAAAACATACCTAGTGTGGAGCTTTCAAAACTGGATCACCCGAAAGGTTCGCAATTTAACCGTTCTTGTACCAGCCTCAGCCCACGCTCAGGAACGTCTCTGGCATAGCCATCTAACTTCCCGAACATGGGCTGATTGAAGTTAGATCCAGTCCCACACTAGATGGTGCCGTCGCAAAGACTCTGAAGACGCTGAAAACAACTCTTTTCAGAAAACCACATTACTAGAGTAGCCCTAAACCAGCTCAACCTAATCAAATCATAGCCTCACTCAGGCCAAGCTGGCAGCCAACCAAAAGAGACCATCTACCAAAATGGTGCTCAAAACCGCTCCACTAAAGGCCCACCAGTGAAGTTGGCGCGATCGCAATGGTAAACAGCCAATGCCTGAAAGCGCGATGATTAGAACCGTAGCAGCTTCCATGCCCCAAGGGGTATACATCTGGGTTAGCGCTGCGTGGAACACAGCACCCACCTGCGTTGGGTTGTGCTGAATCACCTGGATCAACTGCCGCCAGTGCGGAATTAAGTCAACTAAATAAAAATATAGGTCGGTCAGAGCCGTGCCCAGCAGAGAACCTAAATAAAACCAATCTCCTACCTTTTCTCTAGTCCGCCCCAGATTGAATAAAACAAATGGTAGCCCTACCGCTTCAACGGGTAAGTGGAAATAGGGTTCCCAGCGTAGCCAGCCCCAGTAGACCGAACCCGCTAACCAAGTCCAGGTAAAGCCAACGAATAAGTCACCCCATACACCCCGAGTGGGATGAGCCCGCAACCAGCGCCCTAACCCGAACAAAACTGGTGTCAGCAGTAGACTAACCCAAGGATAAAGCTGCACCAAGGGAGCCTGAATGAAGACTGGCACCGAGATCAAAACCACTGATACCACAAACACCATCCACAGCTTGGAAAGCGAAGTGGAAGCGGCAGCGGGAGCCAAGATAATCGGGTCTGATGCCACCGGATTAATGGCTGACTCCGAAATATAAGGAGAATGAGTAGGGGAAGGATAGGAAACCAAAGTCTTAATTACCAAACTTCTTATAATTTATTTACTTTACTTTACTTTATTTAACATACTTAGAAGTAAAGCATCGATCGACTGACTTAGGAGCCTTGGGATACTGTTCTATAGTATCCCCCCTGGGGGGATAGTGGGAGCAAAAAAGTAGAACGAACGGGATCCGGCTGGTTTCAGCGATGTCGCGTTCGGCAAAAAGCCACCAGGTACCAGCCCTTCTCGATCGCTGGCGAAGTCTCCGGGAGACGAGTTAGGCTCGGGTAGAATATTCTGGAGTCACTGGAAGGGAGTAAATCGGTTGTTAAACCTAAATTTGTTGCATCTTAACCTCGGCTGGGATGAGATTGCGATCGCCAGTCGCGCGCTGCTC
>JAYUYI010000129.1:0-2018 GCA_043752545.1 Thermoleptolyngbya sp. | reverse complement strand
CCATCAGCGCTGCGTCTCGCAACGGCACCTCACTGATTGCCATGGTGCCCGTGAGGGACTGTAAAATTCCGACGCGCATATTGAAGTTTTAAAGGATGTTAACTAAAATTTATTTCCTGATCTTAAAGCGGTATCCCTTCAAACTGCGTTGCGATTTCGCAACTTTGCTCCATTACTCTATTACTGTGGCTGGCTGAAATGGAAAATACTGCTGAATACATCTGTGCCTATTGTGGCGAACCCAACCTCACGTTTGTAGATTTCAGTGCGGGCGGGCAACAGTCATACGTAGAAGATTGCCAGGTCTGCTGTCGGCCTAATATCCTCTATATTCGGATTGATGAAGATACGCTAGACGTGGAAATTGATAGTGAGTATGACGGATGACAGCCGTTTTTACCGTGCTAATTGGGCTGGTGGCGATCGCCTTGGTCAAGCTAATTATGCTGCCCATAGACCTGTTGAATTGGATTCATCTGCCCTTCTGGGTTACGCTAACGGGGATGTTTTTGGTGTTTTCCTGGTTGATCGCAGACGATTAGATCCGCCGCTGCTTGCCAGTTTAGGAATTTTGCTTAGAAATTTTGCGGGTCGCGCTGCGCCGCTACACGTTGCCGCTGAGCTTGGCGATCGCGAATCGTGTCGAGACTACCGGTGGGGATTGCAGAAATGAGCTGGCGAGTGTAGGGCTGATGCGGATGATAATAGATTTCCTCAGCGGTGCCCGTTTCTTCAATTTTGCCTCGGTTCATCACCATAATGCGATCGCTCATAAACTTAACCACACTCAGATCGTGGGAAATAAAAATGTAGGTGAGTTTGAATTCGTCCTGTAGCTCTTTCAGCAGGTTTAATACCTGCGCCTGCACCGAAACATCCAGCGCAGACACCGACTCGTCGCAAATGATAAACCGAGGGTTGAGCGCCAGAGCGCGGGCAATACAGATCCGCTGGCGCTGCCCGCCCGAAAACTCGTGGGGGTAGCGATCGCCACTGCGCGGATCGAGTCCAACCCGCTCTAGCAAATAGGCAACCCGCTCTTGGCGATTGCGAGCATTGGGGCCAAGGCCGTGAATTTTGAGCGGCTCCATCACCGCTGCGCCAATGGTCAGGCGCGGATCGAGGGAGCTAAACGGGTCTTGAAAAATAATTTGCATGTCTCGACGCAGCCCGCGCAGCGCCGTTTGCCCCAGTTGGCTGATGTCTTGGCCGTCGAAGACAACGTGGCCGCCCATGGTGGGGATCAGCCGCAGCAAGGCTCGCGCCAGCGTCGATTTGCCACAGCCCGACTCGCCTACTAGCCCCAGGGTTTCACCAGGATGCACTGCAAACGACACCTCATTCACCGCCATCAGATACCGCTGGGTTTGGCCAAACATGCCGCGAATGGGGAAGCCCACCTGCAGGTTTTCGACCGTAATTAAGGGCGATCGCTCTAGCAATGTATCTAAGCGCTGGCGGATGTCGGCGTCACTCACCTCCTGAAGCACACGCTGCATGTCCAGCGGCTTTTCCCGAATTACCTGCTCTCCGCTGGAAGTGGTGACCAGCTCCATAAAATCTGACACGGTTGGCAAAAACTGGAGACGGCGGTGGGGCTGGGGGCGGCAGGTCAGCAAGCCTTTGGTGTAGGGATGCTGTGGCGCAGAAAATAGCTGCAATACCCCACCCGACTCCACAATTTTGCCTTGATACATCACGGCCACCGTATCGGCAATTTCGGCAATAATCCCCAAATCGTGGGTGATAAAGATGATCGACATGCCCCGGCGATCGCGCAGTTCTCGCAGTAAGTCCAAAATTGTGGCCTGCACTGTCACATCCAGCGCGGTGGTTGGCTCATCGGCAATCAACAGCGTCGGGTTGCAGGAAATCGCCATGGCAATCATCACCCGCTGGATTTGACCGCCCGACAGTTCGTGGGGGTACCGCTCTAGCATGGCGTGCTTCTGGCGGTTGATCTCTTGCATAATCTCCCGCTCGGTTGGAGCCGCCTGTGGTTTTTTTGCCCCCGCTGG
>JAYUYI010000128.1:0-2020 GCA_043752545.1 Thermoleptolyngbya sp. | reverse complement strand
TTGCGTTGAGTCCTCACCCTCGCGAGACACTCAACGCAATAACCTACTAGACTCCTTTTTAGCCACCCATGCTTGCAGCAGCGGATTAACGACCTCGGGAGCTTCATCTTGAGGGCAATGCCCCACGCCTTCGAGCGGAATAAAATCTTCGACAGCAGGAAACTCTGCCAGCTGACGACCCTGGGCAATCGGTTCCCATGGATCTACAGTTCCCCAGAGAATTAGGACAGGGCAGGTAACCTGCGGCAGCAGTTCCTCTGCCAAGGGGCCTTGAGAATAGCTGATGAAGGCCAAAAATACATCGGCTGCCCCCGGTTCATCAGCAGGCTGCATCAACAAGTCCACTAGCTCATCGGTGACCGCATCAGGGCGGCCATAGGCTTGCAGCAGAATCTTGCGGACAACGTTGGGCTTGGCAATGCGACCAAAAAAGAAATGACCGATCGCCCGGTTAGCCAAAATTTGCTGAAGCCAGCGAGACGAGAGCCGACGATACCAGGGTAATGCGGCCTGTTTGCGCTCATGCAACATCCGCAGTGAGCAATTGAGCATTGCCACTCCCCGCACCTGTTCCGGCTGCATCACAGCCGCTTGCAGAGCCGCAATGCAGCCAATCGAGTTGCCAACCAAAAAAGCAGGTTCCCCAATCACCTCGCGGCAAAAATCGAGCAGCTGTTCACCCCAGGTTTCAAACCGATAGTTAATTCCATCACCGGGTTTGGGCTTGGCGGACAACCCAAACCCCAGCAGGTCAATCGCATAGACTCGGTTGGCTGCAGCTAGCACAGGCAAATTCTTCCGCCAGTGGTCGCTAGAGGCTCCAAATCCATGAATCAGCAGCAATGGCGCGCCCGCATCTCCTGCGACTTGATAGCGGATCGGGTAACCACGCCATTGCCAATAGTTGGTTTTAGACTGGAGGCTTTCAGTGGCTAGGGTCATAGCAGATATAGAGGCTGTAGAGCATTGAGATCGAAGAGTTGAGGGCGATCGCGTTCAACTCGATTACCCACATCCTCCTCAACTATATCGCTTAACATTACTCAACATCATTTAGGGCGATCGCTGCCCCCTCTCCTACTGTCCCAGAGCCACCGTAGATCGACCCACACCCGCTGGCCGATATACCCCTGTGGGGGCCACCTCGGCCAGCTGCTGCATGGCAGTACTCAGCTCTGTAGAGGTAGCAGTGAGGCTAATGCGGAAGCACTCCTGGGTGTGCTGCCAGGGTGCGGGCAACCCAGGGAAAAAGTCTCGACCGGGTACCACAATTACCCCAGCCTGCTTTAGCTCTTGGTAAAACTCCCCATCACTCATCGGCAAATCTTGCAGCCACAGCCATGCAAAGATTGCCCCTTTGCCGCGATGTAAAAACCAGGGCAAATCATTTGGCATAGCCGCGTCTAAGGTCGATTCCAGCACCGCAAACTTGGCTTGATAGTGGGGTCGAATCACCTGTTCAGAAATCTGTGCCAGTTTGCCCGACCGAATCGCCCGAGCGGCGATCGCCTGCCCATAGCGCGACGAATGCAGACATAAATTCGTCAAAAATGCTTCCAAGGTTTGGATAATCTGCTCATCTCCCAGGGCAATCCCTACCCGTTCACCCGGCAGCCCCGCTTTCGACAGACTGGTGCAGTGCACGATATTTTGACCAAAAATTGGCGTCATCTCCGTAAAATTCAAGCCGGGAAACGGCGGCGCATAGGCAGAATCAACAAATACAGGGACAGTGTGGGATGCGGCCAATGCTGCAATTTTCCGCACCTCATCATCGGTTAATACATTCCCTGTGGGGTTAGACGGACGAGAAAACAGCACAAAGCCAGTAGTTTCGTTGATCTCCAGTTGGCTGAAGTCTGGGCGGTACTTAAAGCGGTGGCCGCTGCGTCTATGTCTAGCCGAGGTTGATACGCCCGCACTGCTCCTGGAGTAAGCGATACGCCCCCATAGCCCGTGTAGTCGGGGCTAAGCGGCAAAACGATGTGCTTGAGCCGCCCATCGCGCGTCTGCCCGCCCA
>JAYUYI010000127.1:0-2025 GCA_043752545.1 Thermoleptolyngbya sp. | reverse complement strand
GGTATGACTAAAAATAGGTGTGCTAGCCTACTGCTCTGGTGCTGCCTAGCCTAGATGCTTAAGATTGATTACAAAGTGATCCTCGCACAGCATCTCTCCACGCAAGATTAAATAAACGACTTAACCTATTAAATCTCTGAGGATAGAAAATCATGGATGTCAAACTAATTTTGCTGGGGATGACCCCATTTTTTATTGCAGCCTGCTTGTTTTTTGGCACCCGTAACGGGTTTTATGACTCCGACGATTACCACGGCAATGGGTCGGCTCATTAACTCAAGCAAGTCGATCAATGCAATTGTCATCTCGGCAATGAGATCATCTTGCTTGCGGAGAAGCCACTACTGTGACTGAGCTGGAATGTTTGCCCTACGGGGTTGGCTATGCGGATGAGGGAGTCTGTCTACTCGTACAGATGGGGCCTTACCGCATTCTATTAGACTGCGGTTTAGAAAACTTAACGCCGCTGATCGGGGTCAATGCGGATGTGCCACCTGTCGATTTGGTGATCTGCACTCATGCTCATGCTGACCACGCTAGAGGGTTGCTGGGGCTGCATCAGGCATTTCCCCATCTGCCAATCTATGCCAGTGAAGTGACAGCGCAGCTGCTGCCGCTCAATTGGCAAGATGAAGAATTTACGGTTCCGTTTTGCCAAGCGCTGCCGTGGCGATCGCCCGTCGAATTTTTCGATGGCCTCAGTGCTGAGCTATTTCCCTCAGGGCATCTGCCGGGTGCGGCGGCTCTGCTGCTTACCTACAGCACCGAGCAGCATGTCTACACCTTGCTCTACACAGGTGATTTTTTGCTGTCCAACTCTCGCTTGGTCGAGGGCTTGCCGTTAGAAGAGATGCGAGGATTAAAGCCCGATGTCTTAATTGTTGAAGGCAGTTATGGCACCTCGCGCCATCCCCATCGGCGGCAGCAAGAGAATCAGCTAGCCGAGCGCATTAACCAAGCGATCGCTGACTCGAAATCGGTTTTATTCCCGGTACCTACCCTAGGGCTGGGGCAAGAGCTACTAATGCTGTTGCGTAGCCATCATCATTTTACCGGGCGACCGATTGACATCTGGGTCGATGACTTAGTGGCGGCAGGCTGTGACTCTTACCTAGAGCTGCTGCCCCATTTTCCTAGCAGCGTGCAAAACTTTGCCCGCCACCAGCCGCTGTTTTGGGATGAGCGCGTTCGTCCTCGCGTTCGCCGTCTTCCCTCCGAAGCGGGACTGCGCGATATTGCATTATCGGGGCAGACGCCCTCTATTGTCCTCACGCACCACAGCGCCGAACTCAGCCAATATATTCAAGCAGGCAATTTGCCGTGGCTGCTACTGCTACCCCAGCAGCCCGGACGAGCTGGAGCCATCGACCGACTGATGGAAGAGAAGGTGACCTCTTCTCCCTCACTTCAAGCCCTAGTGCGCGCCGGACGGCTAACCTTAGATACCTATTTACTAGGCGACCATTGTGATGGGACTAGCACGACGCAACTGATTCACAACCTGCGACCGCAGCACGTCATCTTCGTTCATGGTCCGGCTAACTACCTAGCCGACTTGGCCAGCTTAGAAGATCTGCAAACCCGGTACCATCTTCATACACCCAATGTAGGAACTCCGGTAGAGCTGCCCATAGGAGAAACATTCCTGCAACCCGCAGCGCCCGAAACCCACTACGAAGGTGAATTGACAGAAACCGCAGACGGAGTCACCGTCTTACTTCCCCCCGCGCTAATCTCTGACCCTAGGTGGCAGAGCTTTGCCGATACGGGCATAGTGCAGGCGCGGTGGCAGGGGGATGAGTTGGTATTGAGGGGCATTCCCCAGCGTGAATGGCTGAGTCAAGCTGGCGATGACCAGATCTCCTCAGAACTAGAGTGCTGTGGCAATTGCCTGCATTATCGGGGGCAACGCTGCTGGAGTCAGGCGTCTTCCTTATTTGGGTTTAAGGTGACCCCTCATGGCTACTGCCCGGTGTTTGAGTCGATACCCAGTGCCGCTGAGGATGAGGCAAATCAGGAGGGTGA
>JAYUYI010000126.1:0-2029 GCA_043752545.1 Thermoleptolyngbya sp. | reverse complement strand
AAAACGCAAATCGACCCAACGCTCCAGCGCGATCTGCAACACGGCTGGCTCACATCCTACCTAACGAAGCTTGACGACTTACTGTGGGGGCGTTGGCTCTACCGGTTTGATGCCATGACGGTGAACCAGTTGCCCGATCGCCCCATTCCTGAAATTGTCTTTCAACATGATGGCAATCACGTCGAAAGGTCGGCAGCGTGGCGACACATTAACGACTGCCTTGACCTGATCGATCCGCACGACGGCGGCGGCAACAGGATTGAGCTTTTCCTTGACTGGCTGCTCTACGGGTTTGGGTATGTCGCTCAGAAAACCCTGCCGGAGCGGATGCCGCATGAAACCAGCATGAAGCTGTATCAGTTTTTTGACCTCAGCGTCTTGATGGCGTTCCCTTATGACTATTGGGGCGAAATCCTATCGTTTAGCAACTTTGGCAAACGATTAGGATTCTTCCCCACGCCCCATACGGTCGTTGAACTGATGGTTGGGATTTTGCAGCCCAGCGCCACCGACAAAGTTTTCGACCCCTGCCTAGGAACTGGCCGAATGCTGCTGCACGCCAGTAACCATAGTGTGCGGCTCTACGGAGCAGATATCAACGGCACGGTCTTGAAGGCCGCGTTGGTCAACGGCTACTGCTATGCCCCCTGGATGGTGAAACCGTTCCCGTTTCTTGATGCCGAACTGGTCTATGGCGATCGCCAAATCGAAATTGGTGGCGAGGTGATGACCATCTCGCAAGTGGTGGCCACCGGCATGCTGGAGGCCGCCCAAAACGACCCCAAGGCCGCCGTCTACCTCAAAGGAGCGGTCTACGACACACTAGCGGCTCCAGCGTTTGAGCCGCTCAAAAAATTTGCAATCTTTGATCCACCTTACCTACCGTCACATCATGCCAAGCATCCTGAAGAGCATTGACCAAGAGAATGCGCGCCAAATCGTAGCGCTAGTGCGAGTCATTAATCGCAAGCGTGGCCGCAAGCATCCTGAATTTGGCACCGTTGAGGTTCCCCTTAGCCTGTTGAATCAGGTCTCTATTCTGGCAAGCCTATACGAGGGCGGCACCCTGCCGATTGCCCAAGACGGCCTGTGTCAGCACTGCCCATTGCACGCCAGCACAGTTTTGATCGATCAAACCCATGAGTAAAATTCAGATCCCGCAGCTTCAGCATTGGATTGAGCAGCGGCGACAAACCATTGTGCATCCAAGCTGGATCTTAGGGGTGCCGATTGAGCAGATCACCTGGCACATGCCCGTCGTCATAGGGAATGTCGCAACGCTCCAACCCATCCATGTACCCCCCAACGTTGGACGCAATCGCCAAAATTTAGCTCGCTTGCAAGAAATGGAGTCTGGGCTTCCGCTCACAACTGCCCCTACCGAGTGGGAGCGATCGCCCGCCCGTCAGCGTGGCATGAGGTTTATTCGGGCGAATTCGCCTATGAACCTGATGGGCATCTATGAAGGCGAGCATGAAGACGAATTTCTCGACATTTCGCCCGCCGAGGCGGGGATGATAGATCAAAAAACACTCCTGTCGATTGAGCATGGCTACCTGATCAACCTTTTGATCAGCAACGACTACAACCTATGGGGACGCTGGACACATTGGCAAAACGTTTATCTCGCGGGCGACCTTGCCAAAACCGAAGCGATTCCCCATGTGCCCTTTTGCGACCCGGTCAATTACCCCGCCGACATGATGGAGTTCTTGCTCGACCAAGTTAGCCCCGTGTGGCGACGCGATGCGACGCAACGACAGCACGTCGTCCATTACTTCCTGCGCTACATGCTCTGGGCTTTCGGGCATCATGCCCAACCCAGCCAACCTCTCGACGTGTGGGACGGGCGCTCCCACGACCGCCTCAGCTATGTATTGCCCCGGTACATGCGACGGCTCCTTCTATTCCCTGCCGCCCACTTTAGTTTGATGCTGCAAGATCTGCTGAACGTCAACACGTTGGCGCAGGGACGCGCCGTCACGCTGGCGAAAGGCATCTTTCTGGGCAGGCGCAATGATTACCGCGA
>JAYUYI010000125.1:0-5288 GCA_043752545.1 Thermoleptolyngbya sp. | reverse complement strand
TTTTTTCCTTTCTCTATGCTCTTCAGCACCCCCTATCGTGAAAAACAGCTGCGTACGTTGGTGCAAAAGCTGGGTTTGCCCGAATCGGCACCCGTGCGGTGGGAGTTGTTAGATTTGGCGCTGACCCACCCCACGGCATCGGCAGCGGCAAACTATGAACGGCTAGAATTTGTTGGCGATGCGGTGGTGAAGCTGGCGGCGGCAGAGTTTTTGTTTGCCACCTATCCTGACTCAGATGAGGGAGAACTGTCGGCGATGCGGGGGGTATTAGTTAGCGATCGCATCCTATCGGAAATTAGCGATCGCTATGGGTTAGACCGCTATCTGCTGGTTTCGGGGAGCACCCAGGCTGACCATTTAGGCAGAGAAACGCGGCTAGCGGCAGCCCTAGAGGCGCTGCTAGCCGCGCTCTATCTCAGCACCCATACCCTGGAACTGGTGCATCCGTGGCTCGACTTGCATCTTAAAGAGCACGCCGAGCGCATCCGCCAAGACCCGACGCTGGAAAACTATAAAGGGGCACTTCAAGGGTTAACTCAGGCGCATTACCAAATGCTGCCAGATTATAAAATTACCGAAGTGGGGCAGGTCTATGGCGATCCCGAACGCTTTGTCGCCGAAGTTTGGGTGCAAGAGCAGCTCTGGGGGCGGGGCAAAGGGCGCTCTAAAAAAGCCGCAGAGCAAACCGCTGCCCAAATCGCTTTTCTCGCCTTGCAGAAAAGTCTACAAAATGAGTCCCCACTCGACTAAACTTTTAACCAAGCTCACCTGAGACATATTGCGTTGGTTTGAATGGAACTTACCTGTCCCCTTCCCTACACCTGGGAGCAATCGGATGATGAACAAGAGACGGTTGACCTCCAAGCAACAGCTCAAAATGATCAACGTTGGCTGAATGGGATTGCGGCCAACGCGGCACCGTTTTCGGATTGGTGGACTAAAGCTCGGATTGTGCAGATGGCCTATGCTCCCATGTATGGCGCAGATCCGTCTATTTACAAAGCTTCCCGCACTGTAGATGACATTAAACAGGCTCTACTTGAAGAAATTGTGGCGGACAGTCACACGTTTGACTTGACTCAGTGTCAGGCGATGCATCCAGGTTTTTTTCAAGCTGTTGACCCTACGTTTATCATCAAAACGCTGAATTCTTGGCAGGCTGGAGAATTTACTAGAGCGATTAGCCGTAATTTTGAAGTGTATCGCTATCTGGGTAGCGGCAAAGTCAGCGAGGGGAATAGGAGCGGGGGGATAGAGGATGGCGATCGCTGTGCTCGCAATACATTTTTGGTGCTGAGTACGGCGTCGGTGTCTTTGAGTGTAGAACGGACGCTGCCAAATCCCAAAAAATTTCGACCGCTGTTCAACGTAGAGGAGCTAGCCCAAACCATTCACGAGCGCGGCATTGAAGCGATGACGCTGCGCACGCATGGCTATGCTAACCCAGCCGCAGGGTTCTTCAAATTTTTGTCACAGGAGGCCAATCAGCTATTTGCCGATCCCAAACTTGGTGCCCATCCCTTTGACACCTTGGCCGACAAGCATCTCTATATTGGCTACCACTGGCCCAGTGAAATGCCGCTGTTTAACAAGGGTCTGACGCGCGATTCGTTCAGCAATCTGGAAGTGTTGCTCAAATTTTTGCTCAGCGTCTTCCTCCTAAGTTTGATTCCCAGCGGCGTATTGATTGCGCTGACACGGGTATTTGAATGGCTCCAAATGGTGGAAGCGGTGGGGATACAGTGGGATTTGGCGATCGCCGCTGGGGTATTTTTTCTGTGGCTGTCGCTGTTGATGCTGCTGCGGGGAGTGGTCTATCAGCGCGATCGCTATCGAGCCGTGCACTATGGCGCACCCGACCTGGCAGAATTTTTCTGGCGGCTCGACCAGCATCTAAAGCAGCTCAACCTGGCAGAAATGCCTGCGCCCAAGCCGATGCTGAATCCAGGAGCCGATCGCAAATGGCTGGCTAAACGGCGCAAACAGGTGAATTTGATTGGACACAGCATGGGCGGGCTGGTGGTGGTCAACATGCTGCGGGTGCTCTCAGATCGCTTTGGCAAAGATGACCAAGATAGCCATGAGGACGGGGGGTTAGGAGATTGCTTACGGCTAGGGAAAATTATTTTGGCGTCGCCCGATATTCCCCTGGAGCTATTGAGAGAAGGGCGGAATAACTATGTGCGATCGGCGATTCGGCGCTGCGAACAGATTTATCTGATGTCGAGCGATCGCGACATTGTGCTGCGCTACCTTTCAACCCTGGGCAATTGGTTTACCGAACCCAGTATCGAAATGTCGGGGCTGCGGCTGGGCAATATTTTCTTGCCGCCTGCCCCTGCGCCTGTGGGCAAATCTCGTCGCCGCAAACGACGAGAGCGGCTGAAGGGACTGCTGATTCGCGGCGCTGTATTTGCCCGCTCTGCGGTGCGCCCGACCTCCGCCTTTGACCTGTTTGAAAACTTTAACTACCTCGACTGCTCAAAAATGGCAGGAGTGAATGGTGTGGGGCTAGAACTCAATCCCCTCACGGCTCTGCCGATTGATGTCATCAACATCATGCTTTTTTTGATCGGCAAAATTGATGTGCATGGGGGCTACTTTTTGATTAATGCCCCTACCTTTAAGCTCCTGCCGTTTTTGATGCAAGCCAAAGCCCCCACCGAAGCAGAGGTTCGCGAACAGCTCGCCCGGTGGGATCCTCACAGCAACATGATTCGCTTTCTGTATCGAGTTAGCCCCACTCCTGGCGACCAAACGGTTGCACCTGAGGCTGCTAGCCCCGAAGCTTAAACTGCTGAGCCTGAAATATCTGGCAATATTAGAGACAATATAAAGAACAGTAGTCAGTAGCCGTAATCGAGAGCAACAGATCGAAGCCGTAGCAGAAATCAACAAACCCAAAATTAACTCGTCTACTTCCCCTGCCGTTTCAGGCGCGCCCTAACCGTTGGCCATTCCTATGCTAAAGACTCTCAACAAACTGCCCCGAATATTTACGGTGGGGTTAGTGTTTCCTGTTTTATTTTTGAATGCGTGGCTGCTGCTATTGCTGGCTCAGTGGATGCAACCGCTGGCCAGTACACTGATTGCGGCCACCCTAATTTCATTTTTATTAGATTATCCCATTCGGTTTTTGCAGCAGCGGGGAGTGCAGCGCAGCATTGCCGTGGGGCTAGTGTTTCTGCTGTTTTTGGTGCTGTTGGGTGTTTTGGTTTTTTTCTTGGCTCCGCTAATTTTGCGGCAGGCCAATGAACTAATTGTGCGCCTGCCCGATTGGCTAAAGTCTGGACAGCAGCAGCTAAAGTCGTTTGAAGCTTGGGCGATCGCTCAACAGCTGCCGATTGATGTCAGCACCACCCTGAATCAGCAGATTGAGCGGCTGACTAGCATTTTGCGATCGCTGACCAGTCAAATTATTAGCATTTTCTTTAGTGCGATCGGCAGTATTGTCAACGTGTTTTTGACCGCTGTGTTCACTATCTTTTTGGTGCTGCGGGGGGAAGGGCTGTGGAGCGGCATTTTGGGCTGGTTGCCCAACCCGTGGGGCACGCGGGTTAAGCAATCTCTACCCGAAAATTTTGAGCGGTTTATTGTGGGTCAGGTGACGCTGGCGACCATTCTGGGTGTGGCTCAAACAGCGGCGCTGTTGGTGTTGCGGGTGCCGCTGGCCGAGCTGTTTGGCTTTGGGATTGGAGCTGCCAGCCTCATTCCTTTTGGCGGCACCACGACTCTGATTGTGGTCAGTTCGCTGCTGGCACTGCAAAACTTTTGGCTAGGCGTAAAGGTGCTGCTGGTGGCGATCGTGATTATCCAAATTTGTGAGAACCTGCTAGGGCCTCGGATTTTGGGTGAACTGACGGGGCTAAATCCGGTGTGGATGCTAATTTCACTAGACATAGGTTTGAAGCTGGGTGGCGTGCTGGGGCTGCTGGTGGCAGTGCCCATTGCCAGCTTCATCAAAGCTACCTTTGATACCATTCGCACCTCGCGGTCAGGACTGTTGCGATCGCTCGTCACCACCAGCGTTATTTCTGTGTCTCCCATCGCCGATCAACCTGCCGACTTACCCAGCCAATAGATTCCTTGAATGAATGCTGCTTTAAAAGCTTAAATTGTTGCATAGCTTCGCCACGCAACGATTTAAGCAAGAGGTCTAATAACGGCTTAGCTGAGCGGCGGCAGATAACCTTTGCATCCCACCAAGATCTCTCACCTACCTGCTCCAGTGCATGTTATCCTGCGGTTCGCTCAACCTAGACTTCTATGACTGCCGCCAGTTCTCGGTCTGTAAACCAGAGACTCGATCGAATTCTCGCTGGTTCGCAGTGACCATAAAAAGGTTATGTTGCAAAGCAGTTGCAGCAATTAACACATCGTAAGCACCGATCGGTTGCCCTTGGGTTTTGAGAATGGCACGAACTTGAGCTGCTTGTACAGCTTCTGCGTTGCTGAAAGAAAGGATTGTAACAGAAGCAAGAAAACTGGCGATCGCAGGTTCAACCTTCTGAGCGCGTTGAGGATTGATCAGCAAGCCGTAACGTAATTCCATCACCGTGATGACTGAAACCGCAATGTCGGTAGGCGGCGTTTGCTTGAGTCGGGCTTGCGTACCAGGTTCGCCTTTGATGAAGTCGCTGATGACACAGGTATCGAGGAGGTATCGCATTAGAACAATTCTATCTCTTGCGGGGAAAGGAGTTCATCCCGGTAGGACTCAAAGGCAGGGAAGTCAGGAATCCCCTGATAAGATAGAACGGCATCTGACCATTGGGAAACCGGGGCAGGGATAGGTTGAGTGCGTTGGCGCAAAGCTTGAATAATTAGAGTTTGGAGTGGAACATTGGATTGAGCTGCTTGACGGAGCAGGTCTTGTTCAAGATCTTGAGGCAGGTCGATCGTGATTTGCATTGCACACTTTCCTATCGTTTAACTATTTACTGTTTGGTGTAGGGTGCTGCTCAACTTTAGAGGGGAAAACATGGTTCAACCATTGCTTAAACTCTTCGTTAAATGCACCGCTTACACTCATCGAAAGTGGTATGGCAATTATCGCCACGAAAATCCCAACTACAGCGAGCCAGTTTCCCCAATTAATTTCTTGCTTGGCATCGGGATTAGAAACGGTCACTTTGCTGTTAGTTACACCACTTGTACCAATAGGGGCATTAATAGGCGAATTTAAGATATTGATCTTATTTTCGATTTTCGGTTCATCCTTCATTTTCTCTGTTCTTTGATCTATTACATCAAGTTTATTGGACAAGTCTAAGTTTGAAGGTTCTTGG
>JAYUYI010000124.1:0-2033 GCA_043752545.1 Thermoleptolyngbya sp. | reverse complement strand
AACCCAAATTTGGCCATAGTGGGCGCGCACAATCCGTTGGCACACCGCTAGCCCAATGCCGTAACCTGCTTTTTCCGCATCTCGCTCTAGGCGAAATGAATCATCAAAAATCTGCTCTTGATTGTCACCTGGAATGCCAGGCCCTGTATCAGATATGCTGATCTGCACCTTTTGAGCAGTGCGGTGCAAAATGGCAACTTCTACCTTGCCGGCGGCAGGGGTGTACTTAATCGCGTTGTCGAGTAAGTTAATCAAAACTTGCCGCACCCGCTCCAGATCAGCATAGACAATCGGCAAATCAATCGGAATGTCGGTCACAACAGTTTGAGCCTTGGCTTGAAACTGCTCTTTAAGGCTGTCTACGACTGCCAAACATAGCTCTCCTAAGTCTATCTTTTGGGGCTGAAGCTGGAGTCGCCCATCACTACTGCGAGCCGCTTGTAGCAAGTCTGTAATCATTCGGTCAATTGCTTTAGCTTGAGTTCGAGCATGTTTGAGCAGCTGAGTAATGATTGCAGGCGTTAAGCGCGATTCCCCGTAAGTTTCTTGCTTCTCATTGCCCATGGCTAGGGTTTCTAAGGCGATCGAGACAGCGGTCAAGGGATTGCGTAGGTCATGAGCCAGCATTGAAATCAGCCGATCTTTAAAGTCAAGCTGCTCTTGCAGTTCCTCTTTCTCTTGCTTAAGTCGAAAAACATCATCTGATAGTTGAATCAGCTCATCTGAACGAGAAAGCGAATCATTGAGAGACGGGGTAGGCAGGGCACGAAGGTTGCCAACGCGCGACTGGGCACTGGCATCATATTCTTCGCTAGCTTGCCGCCAGCGAGGCCACCAGTTTTCGATCTGGGCACTTAGGTCACTACCCGCTAGGGTTTGTCGAGGTTCTGGGTAGACTTTGATCAACGTTGGTGTCGCAATTAGCTTGAAGTGCTCCGCTAGGTGCGGCTGGTCGCCTACATCGATAATTTGCAAGTCAAAGTCATAGTCTGCCCGTAGTTCTGTGAATCGATTGCGAATCTGGCGAATCTTTTCATCAGAACTGGGGCGCTTATCAACAAACAGCAATAGCTGCAAAGACGCTTCTGAGCGAGTAAATGGGGTGGGTACTGGCTCCATGCGGTCTGGCTTCAGGAGTTGAAATGGGTGGAGAGAATCTGGAAGGTCGTGATTTTTGTAGCTATTTCTGGGCTAGAAGCACGGCGCTGATCTAGAAGCGCGATTCTGATCTAGAAGCGCGATCGCCTCACTTCAATACCATGGCTCAAGGTATACTTTGACCCTGTCTTACCTAACCATAAGGGCACTAAGCCTTACGTTACATTGTTTAGTCTTGCATCTAAATTGCAGCATTTGCATCCTAATCTAACTGTAGACGATCTCGATTGCTCATGCTTGTCGCTGATTCTCATAGACCAGCCTGTCGTCAGTGGCACACCCATCTGCCGCTAAATTTGAATCATGTTCTACTCTTTGAGCGGGATGTTTTATCAAGCAAATATTTCATAACTGATATCTCATAACTGAGCAACGACCCCTATGAAGGACAAAAATGTTAGAGCATGGAAGAGGGAGCGGTCTGGAGAAGAACCAAAGTTTTTACCGGGCTATGTTTTTTACCGAGCTATGTTCAGGCTAAAAATTTGGCAGCACAACATCTGTGAGTACGATGGAGCAATCCCCTTTAACGCTCCTGTTGCTCCTTTATTTCAGGGGAAACAAGAAGCGGTGTACAGTTGGTGCTATTTATCCTTGCAATTTGTTTAGAGAGAGCTGGGCAGAGAGATGAAGATTCTGGTTCTGGCGTGGGAGTTTCCGCCCCGAATTATTGGGGGCATTGCCCGCCATGTGTCAGAGCTTTACCCTGAACTGGTTAAGCTGGGGCATGAGGTACACTTGCTGACCGTCGAGTTTGGGCAGACTCCTCGCTATGAGGTGGTTGAAGGCGTGCGCATACACCGCGTTCCCGTGCAGTTGGGGCACGACTTTTTTCACTGGGTAGTCAATATGAATGACAGCATGGGTCATCAAGG
>JAYUYI010000123.1:0-5300 GCA_043752545.1 Thermoleptolyngbya sp. | reverse complement strand
AAGTTAACTGAACTGGCATACTGTATGGCCTGCTTGGGAGAGACTCTAGATTGATTGGGCGGCAGTCTTAGCCTGCGCTGTAGCACCCAGGCTTCAATGGCGATCGCCACCAGCAAAAACAAAATTTGGAAGGCGATCGCCCGTAGCGGCAGCACAGAAACAAACATAAGCGACCCATTCACTATTCTGCAAAAAAGCTGCGATCCTAGTAGAGGAGATCCCTAATAGAGGAAATCCCAATCCCTAGCAGAGAAGATCCTAGTAGAGGAGTTTAGCGTCTGTTAAGATCATTTTTCCATGTCTTCATGCGGAATCTGAATCATGCTGGAGATTCATTATTTTTGGCTGGTGTATTCTTGGCTAATGGTTTTGGCGATACACTCCCAATCTATCCCCAAAATTTTGTCCCAAACCAATCGTAGAGCTTAGAGCCATGACAAGAGCAGGTGTTGGTATTCGGACGGCTCAACAGCGCACTGAGCGAATTCTCGGACAAATTCACGTCTACGATGGGGCGGGTAAGGGGAAATCTCAGGCCGCCTTGGGGGTGGTGCTGCGCTCGATTGGGTTAGGGATTCACACCTCCTGCCAAACTCGGGTGCTGCTGCTGCGGTTTCTCAAAGGTCCCGGGCGCACCTACGACGAAGATGCGGCGATCGAAGCCCTGCAACGCGGTTTCCCCCACTTAATCGACCAGGTGCGGACGGGGCGCGCCGAGTTTTTTGATGCCGATAACGTCACCCGGTTCGACAAACTCGAAGCCCAGCGCGGGTGGGACGTGGCCAAGGGGGCGATCGCCTCCGGTCTATATTCGGTGGTGGTGCTGGATGAACTCAACCCCGTGCTAGATCTGGGGCTGCTGTCGATTGACGACGTTGCCCATACGCTCAAAAACAAACCCGAAGACTTAGAAATTATTGCGACTGGGCGGGGGGCACCGCAGCCACTGCTAGATATTGCCGACCTGCACTCGGAGATGAAGCCCCACTTTCATCCCAATGCGGCAGCTCACGGGATTGAAGGCATTGAAATTTATACGGGAGCGGGCAAGGGCAAATCGACCAGTGCGTTGGGTAAAGCCTTGCAGGCGATCGGGAAGGGGATTAGCCAAGACAAGTCTCACCGGGTGCTGATTATGCAGTGGCTTAAGGGCGGAGCCGGGTATACCGAAGATGCAGCGATCGCGGCCTTGCATCAGAGCTACCCCAACCTGGTTGATCACCAGCGCTGCGGTCGAGACGCGATTGTGTGGCGCGGGCAACAGCAAGAATTAGATTATGTGGAAGCCGAACGCGGCTGGGAAATTGCCCGGGCGGCGATCGCTTCAGGGCTATACAAAACCATCATTTTAGATGAACTCAACCCCACGGTAGATTTGGAGCTACTGCCCCAGCAGCCAATTGTGCAAGCTCTACTGCGCAAACCACGCGATACCGAAGTGGTGATCACCGGACGCTGCAAAAACCCACCGGCCTACTTCGATTTAGCCAGCGTTCACTCCGAAGTATTTTGCCACAAACACTATGCTGAGAAAGGGGTAGACCTGAAGCGCGGCGTCGATTTTTGACCAAAACTCACTCTTCAGAACTAGCTGATCAAGTCGATTTTGCATGACCCTTTTGCCTTTGCCCCGCCAGACTCGTTCCCACGTCGGACTATACGCCTCGCTGCTGCCGCCGTTGGTGTGGACATCGCTGCTGTACTTTGTGCCGCTGGCGATCTTGATCTCCTACAGCGTTTGGCGGCTAGAGTCCTTCGACATTGTTAAACAGTTCAGCCTGGTCAACTTTCAGACCATTTTGACTAACCCGTCATACCGCTCAGTCATTCTGCGCACGGTGACGACTGCATTAAGCGTGACGCTGATCGACATTGTGATTGCCCTGCCGCTGGGCTACTTTATTGCCCGGTTTGGTGGCCGCTACCGGGGTCTCCTCACCATGCTGGTAATTTTGCCGCTGTGGTCAAGCTACCTGGTGCGGGTCTTTTCCTGGAAAATTATTCTCGGCTACAACGGCGTCCTCAATACAGCACTGCTGTCGCTTGGCATTCTCAAGCAGCCTAGCCAGATGTTCCTCTACAGCCAGTTTTCGACGCTGTTAACCTTTGTCCATGTGTGGCTGCCGTTTATGATTTTGCCAATCATCACGGCGTTTGAGCGGCTGCCTCAAGACTTTTTGGAGGCGTCGGCAGATTTAAATGCATCCCCGTGGACAACGTTTCGCCGAGTGGCGTTGCCGCTAGTAACACCAGGGATTTTGGCAGGCTCGATCAATGTATTTTCACTGACCATGGGCGATTTTATTACCCCTAGTTTGGTGGGTAGCCCCCAAGGGATCCTGTTAGGGAACGTGATTTCGTCGCAGTTTGGCGTGTCATACAACTGGCCTCTAGGTGCAGCCTTTTCCCTCGTCGTGATGCTGATTGTCTTTTCGGGACTGGCGATCGCCCTCAAACGGGGTGCCCTAGATAGCTTGTAGTCAATCATCTAAATAGCTTGTAGTCAATCATCTGACAGCTGGAATCGGGGTAGCTGCCCCATTAATCTTTATCTGGTTAAAGAGATTTTAAAGTTTATTTGAATAGACTCATTTTGGCAGTTTCGGGTTCCGGGTCTGAGGAGATTACGTAGGAATATTGAAATAGGTAAATCGGAGTCTGTGTGAATGTTCGCAGGGTTGCCGTTATCTATTCAACCCGTTTGCCCATAAAGCAGCAATCTAGCCGCTCGATTCCAGAGCGCAAGGGGCTTAACTATTCTTATAAACTTCCTATGAGGTCTTCTCTAAGTACTCGGCTCTATTTTTCGTTACTGCGGCAGTACTTCCGTCCAGATGGGTTCACACTGCTAGAACTGTTAGTAGTAGTTACCATCGCTGGAATTCTGTCGGCGATTGCCCTACCCTCGTTTTTGAATCAGGCAAATAAAGCTCGCCAAGCTGAGGCTAAAACCTACGTTGCGGCGATTAATCGGGGTCAGCAAGCCTACTTTCTAGAAAAAAGTACGTTTGGTGACCTGACCAATTTAGAACTGGCAATCTCTAGTTCTGGTGCCTATACCTATTCTTCAGTGCCCTCTGGTGAAGGGCTGACAGCGATCGCTGAAACCGAAGCTAGCCCGGTCAACAACGCCAAACGCTATGCCGGGAAAACCTGGCTGACTACCGATACGCAAGGTCAGGCATTAGTCAAATCACTGGTCTGCGAGTTTAAATTTGACGATACTCGCTCGATTACGACCTCAACCTGTCCGCAGTAGGGATGGCTACAGGGATGGCTACCGTCAAGCGGTGGCTAGACCAGACAGATATCGTTAGAGCTGAACTGAAAAATGGTGCGCCACAATCTGCATGTGATGTCTCATGTAAAAGCGGTGCGCCTCAAACCGCTGTACACCAGAGTCTAAATGCAGCTGTGTGCACTGGTGGGTGCAGACATAATCAATTAACCAGTGCAATAGCGCTTCGCCGTGGCCGTGCGATCGCGCCGAGGCTGTCGTGATCAAATCATCCACATAGAGAAATTTGCCCCACGATAGTGACTCAGACAGCCTAAACCCGGCTAAGGCTCTGACGCCTCCGGTAGTATCGTCTGCCGCAAGATAGGCAAGCTGATACCCCCCGGAGCTAGCTTGCCGTCGCACCCGAGCGACAAATTCTGCTGCCACTAACTGGGGGCGGAGTTCCTGCATCACCGGAAAACATTGCTCTAGCTCGAGATCAGAAGTTGCTAAGGTAATGTGAGCCATGGGGACTGTCCTAGATAAAGGAAATGGTAGTCAGTTTGGTCGGGGGTTAATGGGGCTGATGCGTGAGCCGATTGGTTCGTTTAGACGTGGTTTTGCCATGCAAAAGGGCTAGTTCCCCAGACAGTTCGAAATCCCACCCTCAAGGGGTGAGAGCCATACTGCTCGATTGTCGGCCTTCTGATAAGGTCTAATTGGAGTATTTGCATTATTTCAAACCTTACCCTTTTCTCAGAAACTGGTGAATGTGTATCACTCCCCCCATGCGGTTGCAGATTCGTCCCATGGTTCCCGTAGCTTCAATCCCCAACCCATTTTCGTTTCGCTCGGTTGTGATCGATCCTCGGCTGTTTGTCGGGCGACGAGAGCAGTTACGGGCGATCGCTGCTGAGCTAAATCAACCGTCTTTGAAGACTCTCAACATCGTGGGTGGGCGGCGATTGGGTAAATCATCTTTGCTATATCATTTTGCTCAAACTTGGGAGCAATGGGTGGTTAACCCCAGTCGCTACGCGGTTATTTACCTGTCATTGCGAGAGCTAGGAACCCGCACCGAACCTGAGTTATATCAAGCGATCGCCTATGAGTTGCTCAACTGTCCTGCAATTCGCACCGATCCAATCTTGAAACAGGTATTCCAAATGCGTCGGTTTACCCGCAAACGCTTTGCGACGGCGCTGGCTCAGTGCCGGATTGAAGACGTGATACCGGTGTTGTGCCTAGACGATTTTGATCTGCTGCTGCAAACCCGACGTCACCGTCATCGATTTGGCGATGGGTTCTACGACAGCCTAAAGACACTGATCCGCTCTGGCACTCTCGCGCTCGTGGCGACCTCTGCGGCAGACCTGAAAGACTATGGCGATCGCTATCACCTTACCTCCCGCTTCTTTGAACGCAGTCGGGTGATTCACCTCAACGGCTTCACCGATGCCGATGTCGTAGAACTAGTCAACCTGCCTGCCAGCACAGTGCCTGGGGTAGCGGCAGTTCTGACGCCAGATCACCAAACGCGAGCCTGCCGCTGGGGTCAAGGCCATCCCTATTTGCTGCAATTGGCCGCCTGGTATCTGTGCGAAGCGCAGCGCCATCAGCGCCATGGTTCCTGGGCAGAAGCCTGCTTCATGCGCTCGGCGCGTCGCCTGCCTCGCCTCAAGCCCTCTTCCCGTCATTGGTGGCTGCGGTTGCGTCACTCTTCTGGATCGCTGCCGCGCATCTGGCGATCGCTGACGTATCCCCTGACGCTGGCTCAGGCTACAACCGGACTGGTACTGTTGGTACTATTATTTGGTGCCGCATTGGTATTTGCCATGCCTCATCCAGACTTGTCTGAAACTACCAATTTGTGGGAGCAGATGCGAGGGTTGCTGCGGTTTGGACTCAGCCATGTCTAAGCCGAGAATTGCAGGTGAAACCTCATCTGCTTTACAGGCTACGAGTGAAACGCCAGTGTTAGCAGAGGCAGCAGCGTCACGAGCAGCCACAGCCACGGCATTTCTGTCTGCGACGGCATTGGCTCTGGCCCATTGAGCAACACCTCAATCCGCTCTGTCAG
>JAYUYI010000122.1:0-2034 GCA_043752545.1 Thermoleptolyngbya sp. | reverse complement strand
GGTTGCCGCCCACAATCACTAGCCGCAGGTCGGGCTGGTTCAGCCGATCGAGTGCCATCAGCAAGTCTTCTAATCCCTTGTGCGGGCGCGGCGCTCCTGGAAACATCAGCACTCGGTAGTCGGTGAGTCCATAGCGTTGACGGCTGGCGATCGCGTCGTAAGCCTGCGGATCAAACAAATCTGTATCTTTGCCGTTGGGCAAGTACACCCCCCCAAACCGCTGCTGCAAAAACGTTGTATCCACCGTTAGTGCATCAGCCCACCCCACCAAGCGCTCCATTCCCATCAAATAAAGTGGATGATCCGGGAATCGCAGCGCTCCGCCCGGTTTCAAGACATCACGGGCAAATTGCTGGGGTGACGGCGCATAGCGCCATGCCTCACCGCCGTGCCAGCTCAGTTCCCAGTCGTCCATATCTAGCAAGAGAGGGCGGCGGCGGCGCAATCGGTGCAGCAGAGCCAGCCCAAAGCTGGTAGGTTTAGGCTTCACCGCATAGAGCAGGTCGCCGCTCAGCGTGTTTAACAGAGTGTGAGCCGCGCCGAGAAATTCGGGATAGTCGCACCCCGGTATGGCCTT
Organism: Thermoleptolyngbya sp.; assembly: GCA_043752545.1. Classification (GTDB taxonomy): domain Bacteria; phylum Cyanobacteriota; class Cyanobacteriia; order Elainellales; family Elainellaceae; genus CASBQJ01. The sequence goes on along the minus strand of JAYUYI010000122.1, from coordinate 1,457 downwards.
GACCACCATGCCGTCCGGCGGCACCGCATAGAGCGCCGAGCCAAATAAAAAGCCGACCACTTCAACCGCATAGCCCAATTTTTGCAAGACCTGCCCCAGCAAAAATGCCCGAACGGCTCCCCCGCCTGCCAAGTCACTCACGACCAGCGATACCTTGAGCGGAGTTAGAGCGCTGGCTCCGACAGACAGATTAACGCGGTGGGGTAGTGGGATCATGGGGAAAGGGCGATCGCCATTGCAGCTTAATCAGAGACAGCCATCTATGCAGCTGAAGCCAGAACTGCGAAAGAATAGCCAGCCATCGTTGGGAACGAGGACCCCGATAGCGTTCATAGAGTAAAAAACTGGGGATGATCTGCCGCAGCCCATACAGCAGTTTTAGCGCCAGGGGATAAGGCAGCCGCAGCTTACCGTCCCACAGCCCCACCGGGAACTCAGCCAGCTGGCTAAAGGACTCAAAGTGCAGGCGATCGCGCTCCTCCAATGTGGTTTCGAGCAAGTGCTGAAGGCTGGGCTGGTAGAGCGATCGCAACTGGGGATAGCGATCGCCCACCTGTTTAAAGTACAGCGCATAGGAGTCCCACATCAGCGATCGGTTGTCGGTCATATTGGCCGCATGCCTCCGGTAAAAGGCGGCCACCATCGGCACGTAGACAAACGGCACATCCTGCAGCAGCAGCGTCAACGCCAGCATCCGATCTTCACAGGCTTTCAGCGTTTGATCAAAGGGCGTTTGCACCAGCAGCGCCCGCTTCAGCAGCATCGCCTGTTGCAGCAGCGGGAAGGGAGACGACGCTAAGCGATCGGGGCAAATCAACAGCCGAGCCATCAGGGTTTGAGCATCCAGCTGGCCTACGGTGCAGATCTGCGCCGCCGCTCGGACCTGGATCGAGTCTGGCTCTACCCGCTCCTGCTCCAGCTTCTCCTCACATACCCGCTGATAGTCGGAATACAGCACAATGTCCGCATCTCCAATCGCTGCGGCATAGCTCGCCGCCTGATTCAGCTGACGCTGAATTTTATCAGGGGCAATCCAGTCATCGGCGTCCAAAAATTGAATCCACTCTCCCACGGCCAAGCGCACGCCCAGATTACGAGCCGCCGCGACCCCGCCGTTGGGCTGATAGTGATAGGTCAGACTGATTTTGGGACTAGAATTCTCCTGCACCAGCCGCTCGCCGACTTGGCGGGTGGTATCGGTAGAGCCATCGTCTACAATCAGGCACTCGATTGCAGAGTAGGTTTGCGTCAATACGCTCTGCACGGCCTGCTCTAGATAAAGCGCTTGGTTAAAGGCTGTGATCACAACCGAAACAAGAGGTGCCATAGACGGTTCAGCGTTGACAACTCAGGAGGCGATCGCCTCAAAATTGGATGAACCGATGGCAGCAATGGGCTGATCTATGACTAGGGAGGCAGAAATTCCAGCCTTCGGGAAGTTGAGGCGCAGAACAGTG
>JAYUYI010000121.1:0-5302 GCA_043752545.1 Thermoleptolyngbya sp. | reverse complement strand
GGAGAGGGCTTAAATCCTTCGGCATCCATGAAAAAGGTGAGGGCAAGTGGTAACGATACAACGCGGGTTTCTAGCTCTTTCACAAAAACTGTCCGGAGTATTGATGAATGCGTTGGCGCTATTGATTCGGCCTGTAATGGCATGGAATCACGATGCTATTATGCGGCAGGGCGGAGTAGGCTTAGCAACATTTTTGGGTGTGCCGTTGCTCAAGGCTGAGGCGGTTGATCCGAGTCAGTGAAGGGGTGAAATGGATGTAGGAACACTGAGGCGATCGCAGTTGAGACAGAGGGCTTAATCCCCTTGTTCCGGAAGCTGTGATGTACTTCATTCATCTAAAAACTGCTATAAAACCGAACGCAGCGACATAATAAATCGTTGCAGTGGAATTTTGAGAAGCACGGGCCACCCCAAACCGATCGCCCTTCCACTTCACAAACAGGTGCAGCCAGCCGATCGCCACCAATAAGTTGACTGTACTAGCTAAATGCGCTTTAGTCTGTCAATGCCGCATTTGTGGATGGCCGTTCTCCCAAATGTTGCTAGATGCCCAAAAATTTAGTCAACGCCACCGGACGTAGCTAGCAACAGCGTCCGCTAGCTAACCCCCGAAGACTGAGAGTGCCAGTCTGGAGGCTGAGGTAATTGTACGACAATCTCCTCTAGCCACCCCCACTGCGCCACCTGCTAATTGGCACGCCAGAGGTCGTGCAACATACGATCCACCGCCTGCACAATCTGCGCTATGTCGAGGCAAATTTCTGGAGTCCGGTGATTCCTTTACCAGACGCGCAGTTAATTGTTCCGCTTAACCCAAATGAAGCGATGCGGATTTTGGTGCGATCGCTCCGAGTGATTGGGTAGCGATCGCGGCTGTTACTTTGGCGATCGCCAACGTCAATGGCGATCGCCATAATTGTGCAGACAGCCTCTACGGCTCACCCGATGCTTGAACCGCTGCTTTGGGCCCAACTAACGAAATATAGGGTTCAATGAAACAGCGTTGGGCGGCTTCCTGTGCGGCTTCGGTTGTGACGGCAGCGATCGCCTCTTGAAACTGGGTATCGTAGTCAATCCCTAAGCCCAGGGTTTCATACCAGCCGTAGATCTGAGCAATTTGAGCATTAGTTTGCTTGCCCAGCGCATATTGTCCCAGCAGCTTGTTTTTAGACGACTGAAGCTCGTCGGGGGTGAGCGGTTCGCTGCACAGCCGACTGACTTCGTGATGCAGCCCATCGAGGGCGATCGCCACATTGCCGGGTGCTGTCCCCATATAGGCAACAAACTGCGACGTACCTAAGCGGGTGGGGTAATAGGCAGACACTTCATAGGCCAAGCCCTGCTTCTCGCGCAGTTCCACAAATAGGCGACTAGAAAGGCCATTGCCCAGGTAGGTATTGAGCAACTTCAGCGGCATCGCATCTTGGTCGCGCACCGGGGGAGCCAAATAGCCCAGCATCACGATCGCCTGCTGTGTATCTTGGGTGGTGACGGCTTTATGGGGTGTGGAGACAACCGGGGGAACCTGCCGAGCCGGGAGCGGGATAGATTGGCCGTCGTGTTGAGGGGGTTGCCAGTCGCCAAATGCCTGTTCTACTAGGGCGATCGCATCGTCTGAGGTGATGCGTCCGACAATGCTGATCACCATATTGTCGGGACGAAAATAGGTCTGATGATGGTGCAGCAGCGCGTCGCGGTTGAGTTGGCTGACCGTTTCTTCGGTACCCAGCCCCGACATGGCATAGGGATGGTCGCCATACATCGCCTGCCGCAATTGCTTTTGGGCAATCGAGAACGGCTGCTCTTGCATTGAGCGAATGCCTTGCAGCGTCAGCCGTTGCTCTAGTTCAACCTCTGACTCAGGAAAGGAGGGCGATCGCAACAGTTCGGCGGCTAAGTCCAGCATTTCGGGGAAATCGCGAGCCACTGTTTTCAAACTGAGCAAGCAATAGTCGGGAGCCGAATCGGTGCCGAGACTGGCTCCTACCGATTCGACTTGTTCGGCAATCTGCATTGACGACAGCCGCGTTGTTCCCTTCGTCAACACTGCGGTTAATAAATGCGATACTCCAGACTGTTCTGGCGTTTCATATCGGCTGCCCACGCGCACAAAAATTCGTGCGGCTACAATATCTGCCGCCGTATTTTCTAACGTGAGGACAACCATACCGTTGTCTAAAACTGCTCGATTCACCTGAGGGTTAAACGGCGTTGCCAAATTGGGATCAATGGACATAGGAAAGACGATGAAAGATCAACAAACGTGAGCAGGGTTTAGCAGGTTTACAACGGTTCACTATAATGGCGTCATTGTCGTCACTGCATAATGATAGGGCGACAGATATTTATTTGCGAGGTGTTGCAGTTCTTCTGCGTGCAGCGTTTCGATTTGGGCGGGATACATGACAGATAGTTCGGCTTGGGCAATGGTGTTGTAGTAGCCATATAGCCCTGCGAGTTGGCTCGATGTTTCGGTCGAGAAGGCGTAGTCGTTGCAAAGCAGTCGCTTGTTGCGGTTTAGCTCGGCTTCAGGAATTAGCGTTGTGCTCAGTTCACTCAGGCGATCGCCAATCAACGCTTCTACCGGGCCTAAGTTATCTGGCTCTAACCAAGCGCTAATTATAAACAAGCTAGAATCGCGCTGTAAGGAAAAACTGCTATTAACGTCCTGCACAAGCTGGCGTTCTTCGCGCAGTTCGCGCACCAATCGTGAAGAGCGGCCCCCGGCCAGTAACGTAGACAGCAAATCTAAGCCGTAGGCATCGCGCATCTGGCTAATTCCAGGGCCGATCCAGGCCATCGTCAGGCGCGCCATTTCTAGCCGAGGCAGTCGCAACTGCTGGCGGCGCACGCCTACAATGGGCAATTCTGGCTCAATCTGGACAGCCGGAAACGCTGGAGGTGGGGCAAATGGAGAAAACGCCTTGTCCACCAAATCCAAAATTTGGCTCTGTTCCACATCTCCCACCACCACCACCGTCATATTTTCGGGCTGATAGTGAGCACGATGGAAACATCGCATTTCATCGGGCACTAGCTGCATCAACCGCTCCGCATCGCCCAATACCGATCGCCCATAGGGATGGCGCTGATATACACTTTCTGTCAGTGCCTGGAATCCCTGCCAGTCAGGGTCATCTTCGGCCTGTCGAATTTCTTCGAGCACGACATCGCGCTCACGGCCAAATTCGGCATCGGGGATCGCGGCATTTAGCAGCAGCTCGGCCAGACAGGGTAACGTTTGGGGCAAACACGCCGCCGTGGTGTTGATGAAAAAGTGAGCGTAGTCGTGGCTAGTGGCCGCATTCGTAATCCCACCATGATGCTCGATTACCTGGTCGAAGTGACCTGGCGGCACTCGATCTGTGCCTTTGAAAATCATGTGCTCCAAGAAGTGCGCCATGCCTGCCCAGGGTTCTGGTTCGGCGATCGCCCCTGCTTTCACCCACACATCCATCGCCACGACCGGGGTCGGCGTTTGCTGGTGAATGATCGTTAGCCCGTTTTCGAGAGTGCAGAGGTGAGCGGGAAACCTCGTGGTGGTGAGCAGTCTTACCAATTTCTGACTTTAAACCCAAATAGAATTTAAGTATTCTCACTATCCTAGTGCAGATTGCTGCCGATGGTGGGCACACTCTAGCTGTTAGGCCAAAAGATTCCCCGTTTTGCGCGTGTACCCCCATGCCCCTCCCTCCCGAATCATTCGAAAAAATTCGCCAGCAGTTTGACCACGCACCCTATCCCAACGTGCGCCTAGAGGAGTCTCCCCGGCAGCAGTTCAACCTGCTGTTTACCCACAGTTTGGTGACGCCTCACTATCTCAACCATCGCCGTGTGGTTCAGCCAGAAGGGCGGCTAATTTTAGATGCAGGCTGCGGCAGTGGCTACAAGTCGCTAATTTTGGCAGAGGCCAATCTGGGCGCAACGATTATTGGGATCGACCTGTCGGATGCATCGGTGAACTTGTCTCAACAGCGGCTGCGCTATCACGGCTTTGAGCAAGTAGAATTTCACACGATGTTGATTGAAGACTTACCCAGCCTGGGCAAGACGTTTGACTATATCAACTGCGATGAAGTACTCTATCTACTGCCCGACCCGTTAGCCGGATTGCAGGCACTGAAATCGGTGCTCAAACCCGACGGCATTTTGCGCGCCAATTTGCACAGCACCTACCAGCGACAAGCATTCTATCGAGCGCAGGCGCTGTTTCACATGATGGGGTTGATGGATCAAAGCCCAGAGGATTTGGAAATCGATTTGGTTGTAGAGACGATGCGATCGCTCCACAACCATGTCACCCTCAAAGCCAATGCGTGGCACTCAATCTACGAACAGCAAAAGAAAGGTATCTTAGTAGACCATTTGCTGCTAGGCGATAAAGGTTTCACCATTCCCGACCTGTTTACGCTGCTTGGCCAAGCCGATCTAGAACTGGTAAACCTAGTCAACTGGCGACAGTGGGAATTGCCCGACCTGTTCCAAGACCCCAATCACCTGCCAGAAATTTGGCAGCAAAAACTGCCGACCCTTTCTTTAGCCGATCGCCTCCACCTCTACGAATTGATCAACCCCGTGCATCGGCTAATCGACTTTTGGTGCATCCAACCCGGTTGTCCCACCCCGCCCCACCCCCTCCAGCAACAAACCTGGCCACAGGCCACCGTTACCCTCCATCCCCAGCTCCAGCACGACTCCATTCGGCAAGACCTATTGACCTGCTGCCAAAACTTTACCCCCTTCAGCTTCAGCCGCTACATCAGCATTGCCGCCGGCCAACCCATTCACCTCAGCAGCAGCCAAGCCGCCGCCCTCCTCCCCCTCTGGGACGCACCGCAATCCATCACCGCGATCGCCCACCGCTACCTCAACCTCAACCCCGTCCAGTTCCCGTCCCTCGCACCCATGACCCTAGCGATCGCCACCGACCAAGTCAAACACCTAATCACCCAACTAGAACAAAGCCTCTACGTCCTAGTCACCTAAAAATCTTTTTTCACCGCTTCTCGCTTCATCACCGCTTCTCGCTTCAAATGTTGAGTTTTTCCCTTCGGAGACGCTTCGCGAACGCGAGGCTCAACCTACTCTCTTCAAAACTCAAAATTCACGCCATGTGCAACTTTGCCGAACCCCCTCACCCTAAATCCCTCTCCCAGAGCGGGAGAGGGACTTTGAGCCACTCTAGCTCCCCTTCTCCCCTTGTGGGAGAAGGGGTTGGGGGATGAGGGCGGATTGAAAGTTGCACACCGCGTAAACTCAAAATTCAAAACTCAAAACCCAAAACTCAAAACTCCCCCATGCT
>JAYUYI010000120.1:0-2035 GCA_043752545.1 Thermoleptolyngbya sp. | reverse complement strand
TGGCTTCAGCCATAAAGTTGCGCCAAATTGAGGCGGCGGTGCTGCTAGCTCCGCGCGTGGGGCGGTTGTTGTCATTGCCCAACCAGATGCCAGTTACCATTTGGGGAATGAAGCCAACAAACCACAAGTCTCGCTTGGCGTCGGTGGTACCCGTTTTACCCGCTACCGGGCGACCACGCAGAGCCGCATTGCCCCCAGTACCGTCGGTGACGACACCTCGCAACATCCAAGCCATAATGTCGGCGCTGTCTTGATCGACTGCCCGCTCTGACTTGAAGTCGGATTGGTAAATCACCTTGCCAAAGCGATCGCTAATTTTAACGATGCCGTGGGGTTCGACGTGGTTGCCTCGGGCGGCCAAGGTACCATAGGCGCTGGTCAGCTCTAGCAGGTTTACTTCTAATGTGCCCAACGCTAGGGAGTAGGCAGGCAGCAGCTGAGACTTGATGCCCATCCGCTTGGCCATGTCCATTACGGGCTGGAACCCGGCATCAATCAACACTTTAACGGCTACAACGTTGATCGAATTAATCAGCGCATCACGCATGGACAAGCTGCCCCGGTGTTTGGGGCTGTAGTTTTTGACTTCATAGCCATCGACGACAAACTTAGAATCTAGATAGGGTTTGTATGGCGATAGCCCGGTGGCGATCGCCGTAGTATACACAAATGCCTTAAACGTAGAACCGGGCTGCCGTTGAGCCTGGGTAGCGCGGTTAAACTGTCCTGCCAACGCCTCCTTTCCCCCCACCATGGCTTTAATTTCGCCAGTGCGCGGGTCAATTGAAACCAGGGCAGCCTGAGAGAAGCGCTGTGCCCTGCCGTATTTTTCTACGCCTTGCGTAATGGTCTTCTGGGCTTCGTTTTGCAGCTTAGGGTCAAGGGTCGTTTCAACCGTTAGCCCGCCCAACTCTAGGACTTCGGCACTGACATACTTAGGCATCTCTTGCTGCACGTAGGACGTGAAGTAAGGGGTGCCGCTGTCGAGGTTACGCGGTTGGCTAGGCTTAAGGGTAATTGGAGCTGCGATCGCTGCCGCTTTTTCGGCTTCAGTAATGTAGCTGGCTTCAACCATCCGCGCCAGCACCACATCTCGGTGCTGGGTAGCCAATTCTAAGTTGACCAAGGGAGAAAACTCGCTTGGAGCCGGCGCTAACCCTGCAATCATAGCGATTTCGGCCAGGGTCAGCTGATCGGCTGACTTGCTGAAGTAAATCCAGCCAGCGTCAGCAATGCCGTAGGCACCCGAACCCAAATACACCAGATTTAAGTAGCGCTCTAGAATCTGTTTTTTGGTTAATTCCTGCTCCATTTTGTTGGCGAGCAGGGCTTCACGCAGCTTGCGCTCGAAGGTGCGCTCTTGACCCAAAAATACAATCCGTGTCACCTGTTGGGTGATGGTGCTTGCCCCTTCAACCACGTCTCCAGCCATCACGTTGGCTAACGTGGCGCGGGCGATCGCCTGATAATCAACGCCGCCATGCTGATAAAAGTTTTTGTCTTCCGATGCAATAAACGCCTTAACAAACAACGGCGGAATTTCGTCAATCGTAAGCTTTTCGCGAGTGGCTGGCCCCAGCTGCTGCAAAATTGAACCATCGACCGCTTTAATCGTCAGAGATCCATCTCGCTCGTAGCGCAGCGCATCTTGCGGGTTGGGCAATGTGCTTTGAATTTGCCGGATGGTCACATAACCGGCGCTACCCACACCGCCAATTCCAGCTAACGCGGCCACCGCTACCCAGGCATACCACTTGCGATACAGCGGCGTAAACGGTTGAGGGGACGGCAGACTAGGCTGTTCTGCAGCGTCTCCCTGTTCCTGAACGCTGGGACTAGATTGTTCTTTTAGCTGCTGCGCTTGATTAATATCACCAGCTTTAACTAGCGAATGGAATCGTGCAAAAAAACCAGTCACGTCTGCCCTCCCACGCCATAAACCGAACCAACGTTACAGTCTGCTTGATCAAGCTAATTAGCTAATTAATAGTTTACGCGGTGTGCAACTTTCAATCCGCCCTCATCCCCTTCTCCC